>CALZGI010000069.1 GCA_945786855.1 Thermodesulfovibrionia bacterium
ATAAAAGTTTTTCTCAAACTTTACTTCTTTTCCGTATGAATGACAGCGGCTGCAATCTTTCTTCAGTTCTTTCCCCGATGGTCCTTTCTGAACATGGGCGAATGCTTCAGTCCCATTATGGCATGCCCCGCAATACTGGCCTTTTCTGCTGGCCTCTTCAGTAATTCCTGTTGCGCCTGCCTTCCTTTTGAATTTTAAATCCACATGACACAGCCTGCATGTGTACTTTGCCCTGTGGAGCCAGTGATTGTAGACCACCGGTGCCATGTTGTTTTTTTCGGAAGCATTGTTGATCACCACATTGCCGTATTCATGATAGGCAGGCCTCTTTTTTCTGAACATGGATGACTGGGCAAATGCCATGGCGACAAGAGCCGCCGTGCATAAAACAATAGTTGACAGAACTGTTATTTTTTTCATTTTTTAATTTCCCTTACTTTCTTGTATTCGCCGCGGATATTTTTCATAATTCCTCCTTTCATCAGGAACCCTGCTGTTTTATTAATATATACCGGACACCCGTCATTGCTCCCCTGGCCCCCTCTTCCCTGTTTTTGCCATCATAGGCAACAATTGAAAAAGGGATGTGCCTGTTAAAAATAAAACGTACGTCATTTTCATCTCCGGTATTTATGGTCCTTTTCAATATAAGTCTGTACACGCCGTCTTTGTAGCTCGAAACCGCCTGAACATTCGATTTTTCCTGTTTGATAAATGAGTTCACCTGCCTTCCCGAGGTATTCAATTCTTCAACGCTGTTTATTTTTGCATTCCAGTACCACAGGTTCACGAGATCCCTTTTCACGGGGAACTGAACCCTGACTGCATCAGGCGGAAAGTCGTCATCGCCCTTATCAGTTTTTTTATCGAGCCATTCCAGCATAAGTGCTACTTCAGAACCTGAATACATCCCCCGTACCCGCATATTCGTTATCGCCGACAGGAGCGTAATTCCAAACACCTTCTTCCCTTCTGTTTTAATATCAAGATAGTCAATGGAATCCCATAATGTATCCGACGTGGAAGCCGGAATAGCATTGATCCTATTCAACTCTAGAATACTGCCCAGCTTCCTTTCAATCTGAAGAGAGAGCAGGTAATAGGACAGGCCCCATCTCTCTTCATCGGAGTAGGAGTCCACAAATGAGGGCATGGGAGTACCGTCAAGTCCTGTACTGATTGACCTGAATAAATCCTTCAGGCTTGAGCCATTCCTGAGTTCCCAGGCATGTGCCAGGTTCGTGGGCCATATTTTGTCACCCCAGTCATCCTTGAAGTTCGGCTGCCACCCCTTTTCTCCATCGCCCCTGCCAAATTTTCCGTGACACTCCCAGCATTTTGCTTTCTGAAATATCTCGATGCCGGTTGCTATCAATTCATCACTGACAGGAGGAGGCTCTCCGATTTCAATAGGTTCTCCTTCATATTCAAAGGTCTCTTCTTCAAAGTATTTAAGGTATTCTATCAAGGCCTCAAGCTCCTCATCGCTGAACTTTCCCTTCCATCCAAACATTGATGTACCCGGAAAACCAACCAGGATGCTTCTCCTAAGATCATCGTCAGTCGGGGGATCACCTGAGGGGGTGGAACGAAACTTGTACATGCCTGACGTGAAATCCCTGGGTTTTGGATAGGTAAATTCGCTTGCACTGCCCTTTCCGTCGCCGTCAAATCCATGGCACCTGGCGCAATAGGCATCGAACAGCTCCTTGCCCAGAACATTTTCGTCATCGTCATCGTCATCGTCATCGTCATCGTCATCGTCATCGTCTTCATCTTCGTCTTCATCTTCGTCTTCATCTTCATCTTCATCTTCATCTTCATCTTCATCTTCATCTTCGTCTTCGTCTTCGTCTTCGTCTTCGTCTTCATCTTCGTCTTCATCTTCGTCTTCATCTTCGTCTTCATCTTCATTCTTCCCTGCTTCGTTTTCCTTTGGTGGATCCGCCTGAGCGAGCATTATGAGATCCCTCTGAAATCTGTTTTCGCCTGCACTGCTGTTTGAACCGGCGATAAGCGGAAGAGCAGTTAGTAATATCAACAAGTTGAAGAGAATCATCTTTAACATATTCTTTTTATTCTTCATCACTTTTACCATCATCCTGTCCTGCATCTTTCTCCTGATTGGAGAAAACAAGGGCATTCACAATTCACTGACTTTCAGCTGATTCCTCATTTCCGCCAAGCGGCGGGCCTGTCCATTCCCCGAACCCGTAGACGTTCAGTTTTATCGGTCCCAAAGTATTTCCCACGTATACGAGGTACTTCAGGCTGAAATTCCTGTCCGTGTATTTCTGGAAATATTCGATATTCTGATAATCAATATAAATCCCGTTCGGCAGGTACATGCTGCCGGGGTCCAGGCCGAACCCGCCGAAAAAGAGCAGGAGTTCCGTCGTTTCGTCATCAAATATCTGCACGTTCTCAAATGCCGCATCAACCACATAAAGATGACCTTCTCTGTCCAGCCCGAGCCCCTTCGGCCTCGCAAACGCACCGAGGGTGTCACCGGGACGACCGAACTTTTTGACAAAGTTTCCATCCTGATCGAATTTCTGTATCCTGAGGTTAAAAAAATCATTCACATAGAGGTTTCCATCTGTGTCTACAATCACATGGGTCGGCTTATAAAATTTTCCTTCTTCCTTTCCAATACCGCCAATCGATGAAACAACATTCCCTTTCTTTTTATCCAGAACGAACACCTCATGTTTGTTAATGTCAACAACGTAGACCCTGTTCTCAAAAACCGCAACATCAACGGGTTTATCGAACTGACTATCATGATATTTCCAGGAAGGATTGTTTTTGTCGTCAAAAACTATAATCTGCCTGCTCTCAAAATCTGCTACATATTTATAATCATCTTCTGTCACCCATATGCCTGCCGACTCATAGTCCCCTGAAATCTGGGTCAGTTCTTTGTTCTTAAGGTCAAGCACGATAATCTTTTTATAGGTTCGGTCAGAGATATATACCTTCCCCTTGACCGCACCGATATCATAGGCCCTTTTAATCTGCAGATAGTATTTACTGCCGCCCTGAAATTCCCTCAAGTCTTCCAACGAAAATGAACGCAGGAGCTGCAGCCGCGGCTTCTCGGGCGGCATAGGATAAAAAACAGAGGTAATTTTCAGCTTGTCAGATTGTGCTGCCGCCTCCTTCTGCAGTGACTGTGTGGGAGAAAATCCTTTTTTAAGCCCCCGCTGCTGCGCACAGCCAACGAGCAATGCAACAATCAGAATGAGCATGATATTTTTTTTCATTGAATTACATGTCTCCTCACTCCTGGCTGAAATAAATTCACACAAAGTGTCACCTCTTGACTCTTTCCTTCTGCTTATTTGCTATTTTATATTCACGTTATGGCACGTGAGACATATTTTAGGTTTCTCCGCTCTTAAGAGCTTTGTATCAGGAACTGACTCAACACCATGGACATCATGACAGCTTGAACATTGGATCTTTCCGTTGTCAAGGATTTCCGAGATGGTACCGCTATTGCCAATCAGTGTAAAGTCCGGGTCTCTGAGATTAAGTGTTGTCACATCATATTCTGCTGAAACGAAGTGATGCAGCAGAAAAACATCGGGCGCGATAATTCCATCATGACATGCGAGGCACAATTTCGACAGACCATCAGGCAGATTGGACCGCCTGCCGGTCAATGACGCAAGATTTGATTTATCACGGGTTTCAAAATAAGCTGCCCCCCAGTAAGAATGATACATTACGTATGTTATGGAACCTATGTCACTTTTCCAGAGCAAGCCATTTGAATACATCCGGTTGGAGATTGACTCGTTGTGTAATGTGTGGCAAACATTGCATATCCGCGTAGCAGGCAGCCACGATGGGTGTGAAAAATTATGAGGGCTCTGTTCTATCCCGCCGCCAAAGCTTCCCGGCAGCTGGGCCATCACCGTTGAACCCGCATGGGTAAACAGCATTCCTATGAATAGGACAACAATCAGCTTTTCCATTTCCCCTTCTGTTTCCTCTTTCTCAAATTCCTGCACACCCCTTACTTTTGGTGGCAAACCAGGCATAGTTTGGTTTTCTCTACCCTCAGAAGTTTCGTTCCGGCGATTGTCTCTTCATCATGAGGATCATGGCAGCTTGAGCATTGAATCTTTCCTCCGTCAAGAATTTCTGTAATCACCCCGCTGACGCCCATTCTTGTCGCATCCGGATCCCGCAGCTCAGCTTTTGTCACATCATATTCCAGCGAGACAAAATGGTGCAGATTAAACACATCAGGAGCAATTACTCCATTATGACAGCTCAGGCAAAGCTTGGAAAGTCCGTCCGGCAGGCCGCTCTGCCTGCTCGTGAGAGGTGATGTCCAGGACGTGTCACGCATACCTGTCAGGGACGAACTCCACGACGAGTTATAAATGTTGTATGTGAGAGACGTAATTTTGGGACTCCAGCGCAGACCATCGGCATAGGGATTTTTCCTTTTTTTCCCCCTCCTGCGATGGGGGACATGACAGGTACCGCATATTCTGGTTACAGGCAGCCATGACTCATGTGAAAAATTATGGCAGCTCTCTTCCGTTCCGATTCCTCGACCTGCACCCTGTGCCATTGCCCGGTCAGACATTGCCAGTATGAACAATATAACCAACGCACATATAATCAGCTTTGCCAATGTATTGTCCTGATTTCAGTTATTGCACATTAAAAGCGCGATAATAAAAAAAATTGCAATTATGATGCCCGGGCAGTTTTTTTTGGACTGGATCATTCCATACAATAACTATAACATGTAACATATTGAAGATACGTCCTTTTTCTGCTTGCAACAAAATCTGTTCCTCCATATAACGAGCAGCGATAAAAGGAGAACAATAAAACTGTGGATTTTACGTCCCACCATGCATGATATACTTCCATAACTGTCTATATTAATAAAATAATCCATGAAAGACAGAAGTGTCCCATTGTGGGACATTAATAACACAATTCGAAATTATGCAATCAACTGTTCAGTTCACAGTAAAACTTTATTCATTTTAATAACAGGCAGGCCAGGCTTTTATCCTTATGAGGAATCTTGCCAAAGTTGACAGACTATCCATGATGGTTGTACTTTTAAATACAATGAAACATCCAGGGAGAACAGCAATTCGCAATGCAAAATGACGGAAGCAGCGAAAGTTTTGAAGCACTTCTCGAAGAGTCATTCAGAACCCATGGGCACATGTGTCCCGGCCAGGTGCTTGGAGTCAGGATGAGCATGCTCGGGCTGAATTTGATCGATATTGATGATCCGAAAGGGAATGACCGCAAAAAGCTCATCGCCTATGTAGAAATAGACCGGTGTGCCACCGATGCGATTCAGTCTGTCACCGGATGCAGGCTTGGAAAAAGATCGTTAAAGTTTGTGGATTTCGGGAAGATGGCGGCTACATTCGTCAATCTGGAAACAGACAAGGCTGTAAGAGTGCTTGCAAAAGAAGAATCAAGGCATAAAGCAAAGAATTATTTCCCCGATATTGAAGACAAATATAAATGTCAGCTTGAAGCCTATAAAGTCATGCCCGACGATGAGCTCTTTGAATGGAAAGAAGTAAAGGTCATAATCCCTGATGAAGATATGCCGGGCAGGCCAAAGCGCAGGATTCAATGTGATAAATGCGGCGAACATGCCCAGGACGGAAGAGATGTCAGCGTAAATGGAAAGCTCTTGTGCAAAGCCTGCGCTGGTAAGGCATATTATAAATTATTGTAGGGGGCACCTCTTGCGGGTGCCCTCACCGGTCTCAACAGGCCCTCCCCTTTTGTGGTTGCCATATGTTCATGAATCTGTTAACGCCAGGGCAGGCACAAGACCTGCCCCTACAATACATTTTTTTCTGGACAGCGTTGTGCAAATATGTTATAACGGGTATATGGAAGTTCGATCAAAGATATGGCTTGCAGTTGACGGGGAGCCTGTATTCGGCAGCGGAAGGGAAGCACTGCTAAAAGCTATTGATAAAATGGGGTCAATCAACAAGGCATCCAGGCATATAAACCTGTCATACAGAAAAGCCCTGAGTTACATCCAGACAATGGAACACAGGCTTGGGACCAAACTTGTCGACAGGCATGCAGGCGGACTCCATGGGGGCGGCGCATCGCTTACCGAAAAGGCAAAAGAATTTTTAAGGAAATATGAAATGCTTGAGGACGGCATAAACGAAATGCTCGACAGAAAGTTCCTTGAAGTGTTCGGTAATGGGAAAAAGTAGGGGCAATTCATGAATTGCCCTATTTTTGTTTTTTTATGGGCAGCGTTGTGCAATTCAGTAATAACGAAAGCTTTCAGCCCGCTCATTATTTAGAAGGTGCCCTATAGCTGACAGACTTTCAAAGGAGAGACCATGTGCGATATTAATGATCACGATAACAAAAACCCTCGTATCGGCACAAAAATAGTCCCCGTGGCAAGTGCCGTCGGGACAGTCCTGTCTCATGATATCACGGAAATAAGACCTGGCGAATTCAAGGGCAGGGCATTTAAAAAAGGCCACCTCGTTCGCGAAGATGATATAAGCCATCTTCAGAGACTGGGAAAAGAAAACCTCTTCATCCTTCATATTGACGAAGATGAAATGCACGAAAACGACGCAGCCCTTGCGATTGCACAGGCCCTTGCCGGCAAAGGCGTAAAAATGGCCGGGGAACCGAATGAAGGGAAGATCAACCTTGTAGCGGCAAGAGAGGGTTTACTGAAAATCAACCGCGAAGCCCTTTTGAATTTCAATATGCTCGGTGAAGTCATGTGCGCAACAATTCATAACAATTCCCTTGTGAAAGAAGGGCAGCTCATAGCAGGGACAAGGGCCATCCCGCTGGTCATAAAAAAATCAATTATTGAAGAGGCGGTCAACATAGCTGACAATGCCGGCAGCATTGTCAGCGTCGACACTATCAGAAAGCCGAAGGCAGGAATTGTGATTACGGGAAATGAAGTTTATTATGGAAGGATAAAAGACGCCTTTGAACCGGTCATCAGGAAGAAAGTGGCTGCGCTGAGGGGTGAAGTCGTCGGTGTATATTTTGCCCCCGACGATGAAAAAGTTATTGAAGACAGGATCCGGGAACTGATAGACGGCGGCGCAGACCTGATCATTACGAGCGGAGGCATGTCGGTTGATCCCGATGATGTTACACGCTTCGCCATAAGAAACCTGGGGGTTGATGAAATGCACTATGGTTCCCCGGTATTGCCTGGGGCGATGTTTCTTGTAGCATATACGAGTAAAAAAGTGCGGGAGAGCAAAAATGCAGAAGACAGTAAGGGCGTATTGCCATACTCCCCTACAGAGCCTATCCCGATTCTCGGGATTCCGGCCTGCGGGATGTATGCTGACATAACTGTCTTTGATTTAATTCTTCCAAGGGTCCTCGCAGGTGAAAAAATTGGAAGAAAAGAGCTTGCGGCATTGGGAGAGGGAGGGTTATGTTTGAAGTGTGACACCTGCCGGTATCCGGTGTGTCCTTTTGGAAAATGAAACGAAATGGATGGGAATTATTATTTACACAATCTTCCTTCAAAGATAATTTTTCATGATACAGTAAAATTTATTTAATGAAATCAGACAACATGAATCAGTCTCCCAATGATACCTACAACCGGCGCATCGATTATCTGCGCATATCAATTACCGATAAATGCAACCTTAAATGTGTATATTGCATGCCCGAGAAAAAACCCAGGACCTTCAAAAAGGGTGATATTTTAACCTACGAAGAAATAATACGGTTTGTTCGCATTGCACATAGCCATGGTTTGAGAAAGGTCAGGATTACCGGTGGAGAACCCCTGCTGAGAAAGAATATAACCGGCCTGATTTCATCAATCAAAGAGATTGGTATCGGAGACCTGAGCCTTACGACGAACGGCATCAAATTACCGGACATGGCAGAAAAGCTCAGGGATGCAGGTCTTGACCGGATAAACATAAGCCTCGACACACTGGATGCAGACCGGTACAGGACTATAACGAGGGGAGGGGATATAAAGCGCGTCCTCGAAGCAATAAAAGAAGCAGAACGCACAGGGCTGATGCCTGTGAAGATAAACGTTGTCCCCATACAGGGAGTAAATGACGATGAGATATTGTCTTTTGCATCTCTTACTTTTGACAAAAACTACCATGTGCGATTTATAGAATTCATGCCCGCCTCCTGTAACGGGCTCTGGGAGAAAAGTAAATGCATAAAATCTTCGGACATAATTGACAGGATTTCCGGTCTGGGCCCGCTGAAAAGTTTCGAATTCAGAGGGAGAGGACCTTCGAGAAATTATCAGCTGAAGGGAGCAGTCGGGGTAATAGGGATTATAAGCCCTGTCAGCGATCACTTTTGCAGTTACTGCAACAGACTGCGACTCACTGCCGACGGCAAAATCAGGCCCTGCCTTTTCTCATCAAAGGAAATCGACATCAAGACACCGATGAGAGATGGCGCTGCTGATGAAGATTTAGAGAACCTTTATCATCATGCGATCAGAATTAAGCCGCAAAGACATCGAATCAATGAAGATACTGCTTCATACGAACACCTGAAAACCATGTCCAAAATCGGCGGATAATCTGAACCGGGCAGTCTGATGTAAAACCCTGAACGTTCTTCACACCTTCCATCGAAAAACTCCGCCCATTCCCAGAATATGATTATTAATACTATTTATAATCGTTGATTTACATGGTGAAAGCCTTTTTGTTAGAATGTTTTATGTTTATTCGAGCATTTCCTCTTCACTTTTTGATCCGTACATTATCTTTAACCCTCCTGTCGTTCAGTGCCTCTGCACAAAAACCTACCGCAGAAACATTCTATGATATCGGCGTTGAAACCTTTAACAAGATGGAATACTCAGAGGCAATTGACGCTTTCAGGCACGCCATCAATCTCAAGCCGGATTATGCCCTGGCACACAAGAAACTGGGAGATGCCTATTACAGCCTTCACAGATACGAAGAAGCCCTTGAATCGTTCAGAAAGGCCACAAAAGTTAATTCCAAATATGTAGATGCATACATTTCCCTTG
>CALZGI010000070.1 GCA_945786855.1 Thermodesulfovibrionia bacterium
GCGGTAAGAAAAATGAACAATAAGATAAGCGCTCTTTTACGACTTGAGGAAAAGATCTCGGTCAAGCTGGTCCTTTCGTCGTCTCTCAAGGTGGTCGGTCCCTATATGAACATTCCTGGACTGATGGAAATGCCCTCCAGGATAGAAGAGATAGTGAAAAAGGTGAATTCAAAGAACTTCGGGAAACTTTCGTATGCCTACCTTGACCCGACGGCCAGTGAGAATGACGAGGCTGATGCGAAGCGGTACGATGTGCTTCACCTCAACTGGGACGAATTCAAGGACCGGAGGGGGCGGACCATTACGGCAGACAGGGGGTATGCAGGCATTGTAATCGAACATGGAGGGAAATTTGAAACCATTCATTTAATCGATGTAATCCGCCTTCCCATTTTTGGTACCCAATATCAGCTGACTGATCTCGAAGGACTTGAAAGAGAGATAGATGAAACAGTGGAGACTGTTCTAAATATAAACGAAGAAATCGGATATCTTGCCGACTACGGAACACTTTCCATTGAAGGGGCTGCTCCTGCTTTCGGACAAATGCAGCAGCCCGATTCTCTCTCAAGCCTGAACCGTCTCCTCTCAAGGGAGTACTCCATCCATCAGGTCAGGTTAAAGGAGGGAGGTATCTCCGATGGCCTCTCCACCTTGATCATAGCGGGTGCAAAAGAGAAATTGAGCGAATATGACCTCTACAAGATTGATCAGTTCCTTATGAAGGGAAAAAACCTGGCAGTTTTCATCGATTCTTTCAATGAAGTAAGGCAGGGACAGCAGGGGATGATGAACCAGCGTTCGTTCTGGATGCCCTTGGATACGGGACTTGAGGAGCTGCTCAGTCATTATGGTGTATCCATAAGGAAATCGGTTGTTCTCGATGAAAGCAGTTACAAGCAAAGGACGCCAAGTCAGTTTGGCGGAGGTGAGCAGGCGATATACTTTGCGCCGATTATTAAAAATGAGCTGATTAACAAAAACGCGGAATACCTGAGAAATATTAAAGGCCTTGTCATAATAAAGGCGTCTCCCCTCGAACTTGCTGAACAGAAGATGAAAGATCACGGGTTGACAGCCACAATAATGTTTTCATCCTCCGACAGGTCGTGGGAAATGAAGGACAGAATCAACCTGAATCCCATGCTTATCAAACCCCCGGCAGATGAGGGGGAGTTCAGGAGCATGCCTCTTGCATATATGCTTGAGGGGGCTTTCCCAAGCTATTTTGCGGATAAGGCAATTCCGGAAAAAGGAGAGCCCGGTGCTGACCACGACGCTTCCGCTGGAAAGGATGAAAAGAAAGACCGAGCTGAATCCGGGATTGACATGTCTGCTGTCAGAAGTGAGGGAGAAACCCTGAAGAAGGGGAAGCCGGGGAAGATATTCCTGATAGGAACGTCGGAAATACTCAAGGACAATGTAGTCGATGCCGAAGGGAACACCCCCAATGCCCAGTTCGTTATAAATGTGATTGACTATCTGAACGGCAGGGGAGATATTGCTGTCATGCGGAGCAAAACTCAGCGTTTCAATCCTCTGAAGGAAATATCACCGGGAGCGAGGGCGACCATTAAGACTGCCAATATTGCAGGGCTTCCTGTGCTGGTAATTATTGCCGGAATTATTGTATGGGGAAGGCGTTCGTCGAAAAAGAGGAAGATCCAGAAAATGTTCAGTAAGCAGGGGGAATAGGGAATGTGCTGTATTTTTAAGGTAAAGGGAGCAATGAATGAAAATTAAAAAAGAATTCGCCATTCTCTTCTTTGTAATAGCAGTACTCGCATTTTACATTTCATCGGAAAAGAGTGACAAAACGCACTATGAACTTCCACAGATTGAAAAGCTGCAAACCGCTGACATTACAAAGATGAAAATCAGGCAGACTGGTTCAGAGATTTCGCTTGTCAGGGAGGGAGGTCAATGGCGTGCAGGAGAAAAGGGATACCCGGCAGACAGCGCAATTGTAGAAAATATGCTGAAAGAGATTTCAGGCCTGACCCTGACCGCCCTTGCTTCAGAGTCGAAAAACTATGCCATATATGAGCTTGACGGGGACGGGAAGATCGATGTTGAGGCTTATAACGGTGAGAGCCCGGTGCGCAGCATCAGCATAGGAAAGGCTGCCTCGTCATTCCGCCATACCTTTGTGATGGTTGATGATGACCATCGCATATATCATGCTGAAGGGAACCTGAAAAATGAATTTGACACGGACATTGCCCGTATCCGCGATAAAACAGTCATGCTCATTAATGATGAAATTTCTGAACTTATCCTGAAAAAAGAGGGGAAAGAATTAAATATTGTGAGAGCTGAACCCCCGGTGTCCATAGATGTGACGGAGGACGGCAAGGGAGAAGAGAAGCCGTTGCCGACCGGTCCGAAGTGGATAACCGCCGAAGGGGGAGCAGTGAAGGAAAGCGAAGTAGACGGCATTATCAGCACATTGAAAAAATTTGCCTGTGATGAATTTATAGAAGACAGGGCGAAAGATGATTTTAATAATCCTGTCTTTACAGCGCTCCTCAAAGGCGGGACTGATACATACACAATCACCCTCTATGAAAAGAAAGATGACAAATACCCCGGAGTTTCCTCTGGAAGCGAATATCCTTTTCTTATCTCGGAATGGAAGGCGGAAAGGATAATGAAGGATTTCGGGGCTATGCGTGAAGAAGTGAAATAGAGGGCTCTCAATGACCACCATTCTTTTTCAGTATTGAGGCCACGCCCCCTGAGGGTTATTTATTGAAATCATGAACAGCTCATCCCGTACATTCAATTCCACTGCGCTTGTCCTGATTGCCAGCCTTATTGTTTACTCCCTGTTTGTCATTACCTCTCATCACCATGAACGAATAACCGGTGATGCAACACTGTACCTGAGTATTGCCGAAAAATATGTTCGAGGCGATTTTGCCAATGCAATCAATGGGTACTGGGGGCCTCTGCTTTCGTGGCTGCTGGTGCCTTTCCTGTTCCTTGGAGCATCTCATCTCTTTGCGATCAATGCATTAAATTTGCTCTTCGGGCTGCTCACCATGACAGGGGTCTGGAGGCTGTCTCTCAAGTTTGAACTGCGGGAAGAAATCAGAACGGTCATAATACTGCCGCTGGTCCCGGTTCTCCTGTTTATATCTCTCATACAGCCCATGGATTACCTGCTCCTGTGTGTTCTTGTTTTCTATCTGAACGTTGTATTCCGGAAAGACTATCCTGAGCGGCTCTCCTATGGCGTGACCAGCGGGGTGCTGGGTGCCTGTGCATATTTTTCAAAACCCTTCGGTTTCCCCTTCTTTATCAGTCATTTTATTTTGATCAACCTTTGCCACTACTTCAGGGGATCCTCCGGTACATACAGAAAAAAAGTATTCAGAAATGCATTGATCGGCCTTGTTGTCTTTTCGCTCCTGAGCAGTGTCTGGATCGGTCTGATCAGCAGCAAATATAACAGGCTCACTTTTTCGAATATGGGGAGAGGGGTCCTTTCATCACTTGGCCCTGAATCGAAACATGATACACTGGAAAAGGGAGACCCCATCTTTTTTAAGGGTTTTTTTGAGCCTCCGAATGAATCGGCCTTTGTCATTTACGAGGACCCGACCTATGCGAGAAAGAAGATATGGAACCCTCTCGAGTCAAAAAGATCTTTAAGTATTTACATCCGCAATATTTCAAATAATTTCTTCGAAAGCCTGCGCATATACGAGTCTTATTCCAGGCTCTCCGTATCTATTGTAATTGCCTGTGTAATCCTCATTTTATTTTATTCACTGAACAGGGTCTTTACCCGGAGAGAACTGCTGTATCCGTTGATGACCATCACTTTGTACACGGGAGGATATCTTCCATTTCATTTCGAGACGCGGTATTTATGGATTGTCAATATCCTGCTTTTGCTTATGGGCGGGATTGTGTTGAATGAAGTGCTCCGAAGAGATTTTTTCAGAAAGAGGACAATAAAAATAGTCATTACAATGGTGTTTGTTTTGTCTTTTATCGTATCGCCCACAAAATACATCGTTGAAATGAAAGATGCCAATATCAACAGTGAGATGTATACGCTCGGCGCTGAACTGGGAAGTCGATATGATATCAGCGGTAATATTGCATCAAACCGGCAGAAGGTGACCATTACCACCCATGATTCGTGGCATAAAACATTTCGCCTTGCATACTGGCTGCAAAGCAGATACTACGGCCAGCCCCGGGACAACATAACTGATGAAGAACTCGAAGAAGACTTCAGGTTTTTTGACATTGATTACTATTTCTACTGGGGAGACCCCGTCGGCGCTCCCCCATTTTTGGCTCAATTCAGGGAATTGTCCGGAGGTGATCTTCCTGATCTAAGAATATATTCTCTAAAAGAGGAGCACCAAAATTTATTTAAATAGGGTAATATACTATTACAAAATTTTAACCGGCTCCTCTGTCACCGTGCCTTCTCAGCTCTAACGTGCTTTTAATCAGTATTATCTGCAGGTTCCGGGATGCTTCGAGAGCAAGAGCAGCAAAGATTATCATGAATTCAGAGAGAAGAAAATATACAAGATTTAATGTCCCGCTCAGTGTGAAAATCAAGAAGGGGAAATATGGCACGGACATGATTTCAGGAACGACAGTGAATTTTTCCCGTTCCGGGATGTGCGTGACCATTGAGGGGACTGCTGCCGAATTAAAAGATGCTGTGGAAATGAAAGTGCAGGTTCCGGGAAAGGATACCTTTATTCCAGCAGTTGGAGATGTGGTATGGACTGAATCCAGAGATGATACCTCTCTGGCCGGGATCAGACTTGTTGCCATGAACCAGGAAGCAAAATTTTATATATTAAGCTACTGCAATGATCTTGAGTAGGAACGAATTATCCGCCGAATTATATCCCCGGATGTGACGTAAAGACTCCTTCCTGACAGTACATATGCTGCCTGTTGAAGCCCGGTTACGTTCTCATTGATCCCCTTCCCCTTTCATAATGAACACATCAAAGAGCAGAAAGCACTTCACCTTCATGCCCGTCGACTTTCACTTTTCTGAATAACCGGATAATCTTTCCTTTCTCATCTATCACGAATGTGCTCCGCTCCACTCCCATAACTTTCTTGCCGTACATGTTTTTTTCTTTCAAAACCCCGTAGAGAGTACACACTTCCTCATCTTCATCGGACAGGAGGGTAAATTTAATTCCCTGCTTTTCCCTGAATTTCAAATGGGACTTGATACTGTCCCTGCTGATGCCGACGACGATGGCATTTTTCTTTTTGAAACTGCTGAGCTTTGACCCAAAGCCCTGTGCCTCTTTTATTCATCCCGATGTGTTGTCTTTGGGGTAGAAATAGAGAACGATGGTTTTCCCTTTCTGCTCTCCTAACCTGAACTGGGTTCCGTCATCCGAGGGAAGTGTGAAGTCCGGTGCCTTATCTCCTTCCTGCAGCATACATCCTCCTTTTGATCCATGATAGGTTCATAGTACGTGAATTATAGCATGCCATTTTGATTGTGATGTGAATTACAGAATGTATCACGGGGGGGATTTAAGCTAATGATATACACATTAGAAGAAGAGGTGAAGTATGAAAGTATCTCCACTTGACATACATCAGAAGAAATTCTCGTCAAAATTCAAGGGCGCTCACATGGAAGAGGTCCATGATTTCCTTGCAGAGGTAAGGGAAGAAATGCAGGCGCTCAAAAGAGAGAATGATAAACTGAGAGAGCAGAGGGAGCGCTTTGGGAAGGAACTCACAGACCATGAAAACCTGGACAAGACACTGAAAGTCACCGTAGCCAATGCCCTGAGTATAATGGAAGAATGCAGGGACAACGCAGGCAGAGATGCCACGACTATCATTAAGGAAGCAGAATTAAAGGCAGAAAATATCGTTCAGGAAGCCCAGGGGAAGCTCATGGCAGTTCAGCAGGATATTAATGAACTAAAGAAAGTGAGAAAACATTTCAAGGATGAAATGAAAAAGGCGATTGCTGACCATATGACCAGATTGGACGTTTCGATGAATAGATGACGGTGAATACGAAAAAGCCTTTACGATAATTCTACAGGCTTTTCTCGATGCTGCAAATTCAAGCACCAAATAACAAGCATCAAAATTCAAATAAATCACAATTATCAAATTCCAAACAAAAAAACAGCAGCGTATACCTTTAGGATTTTGGAGCTTTGGTCATTGTAAATTGGAATTTATTTGTAATTTGGGATTTGGTACTTGTATTTTTTGAAAGTAAAACGGCAGTAGTCAATAGGTGCGTTTACATCTGCTGTAAAGACAAATCCTGACTATTGCAATGCATTTGTTTACTCAAGCATGCTCTCCAGTCTGCTGATGCGGAAAAACAGAAGGACATTCATAAATAGCTGAGAACTGGCCGGATCGCCGGACATGGCGAAGAGATGGCTTTGGCAGGTGCAGTCAGATGACCCAAAGCCGGGAATGTCCCATTGGGATATCTTCTTCAGTTCATCAGCGATGTCACACTCAAGGTCATCGTTTGCCCTTACGGGAAGGGATGCACAGAGATCTGCATGTTCTCTTAAATAATCAATGTGCCAGAAAAGGTTCTTTCTCTTTCGTTCATGGCGTGCAATCCGCTTCGAGAGGTTCGCTCTGGCTGAGCCGACATAGAGGTAATACCCTTTCTGAAAGGTTATCAAGCCGAGGTTCCCAATTGATATTTTTCTTTTTCTCTTTAACTGGAGAATGAGCACGTAGCTTCCCCTGTCCTGCGATTCCTGCCTGATGAGGTCCCAGGGGATTGTCAGTTCTTTCGTCTTTTTTTTCAGGCTGAGATTACCGTCCCATCCCGCCGATACTACCTTAACCGTCACCTTTCCAAATACAGAAAGGAGGGCTTTTGAAAATTCGAGATCAGTATGGAAGTCGGGCATGAAATATTTCACCTTTGGGGAATGGACGATGATCAGCACTGCCCCCTTTCTTTCTCCTGTCAGGGCCGCCAGTTCCAGAAGGTGCTTTTTCCCTCTGAGTGTGGGGGCGTCGGGAAACATCCCGATATTTCCGCTGAACAGAGTGCAGGATTTAACCTCCAGGACTGTTTCCTGCTTCCCCTTTCGGAGAAGGAAATCAAACCTGCTGTTTCCGATTGTCACTTCCGGGCGGACAATCACTGACCCTTCAAGCCCGGGAACGCGGTCCTGTTCAATCAGGTGGCGTGCCACAGCATTGTTCAGATGAGTGTGGAGAAGAACGGGCATGCCGTTTTTCTCAACGGCCACTGCCATATATTTCATCCTGCTTGTGGAGGATGACTGCTGAACGAGGTAGAGGGTACTGTCAGGATAGAGGAGCTCCCGAAGTCTGCCCGGATTCGGGAGATAGGCACTCACTGTCCTGCCCTGCAGGCGGCAGATAATGACAAAGCGGTTGGGCCTGGAAATGAACAGTGCCTTTTCTGTGAATTGGAAAAATTTCATATCTCTATATTACAGAAAGCGTGTTCATATGCAACAGGGGAAGACATTCATTTTTTTGGGATTGGGAGATAGACAGACCCGCCCGTGGAGGGCTGATTTTTTTAAATTCACAAATCGATGTAACATCAAAAAATATCAGGCTCCTTTACAGATGGTTTCTGATTTCTTAATATTTTATTTGCTTTCCTGAGGCTGCGCTGATGGTATCGAAATGAACTTTAAAAAATCAGCCCTCCACGGGCTTTTCATCCTGATTGAAGCGACATTAAGTTTTCCTGAAATAAACCGATAAAGAAATACAGCAATTATAATTTCCAGCAAACTAAATGGAGAAAAATATGTCTGAATGGAAAAATATCGGCTCATTGCTGCTTGAGCACGGATTTATTGACGATGACGGTCTGAAGGAAGGTATCAGCCTTCAGCGGGAAAAGGGAATGCGGCTGGGCGAGGCCCTCGTTGAGCTCGGGAAGGTCAGCATAGATGATATTAACTGGGTTCTGAGCAAGCAGCTTGACGTTCCCTATGTAATCGTTGAAGATATTCATGTCAATATTGACCTGCTCCATAAGTTTCAGAAAAATTTTCTCATGGACAGCAGGATACTGCCTCTTTATGAGACAGAGGATGAGATTTCGATAGTTACGGACGACCCTTTGAATAAGTCTGCCATGGAGTTCATCGCCACTTCTTTTGAGAAAAAGGTCAACATATCAACGGGCAGTGGAAGAAAAATAGAGGACATACTGAAGCGCAGTTTCAAACAGGTCGGCCTTCCCGAACTGGTTGGTGCACTCTCTGGAATAATTGATAAGATTAAAGATACTTCCTTTTACCGGCTGGATTTTCTGCTCGATGAACGTTCATGCAGGATAAATGCCTTCGGTGTCGGCGTGATGAAGAACATGCAGGAAATAAAAAGCCATTTTACGAATGAAGATGTATTCAGGGCATTTGACGAACTGTCCATTCCTTTTCTCTATGAACAGTCATTTGGCAGTAACAGCCGGTTTCTTGCCGTTTTCCCCGTGTTCAACAGAGGCACGATGGTCAAATATCCGGCAATTATCGGGGGATTCGGACTTTTCTGTCCCGAGACTACAACGTTCGCTGATTCCCATGTGAACGGTATATCAGATGTCTTCCCCTATCAGGGGCCGGTTCCCGGATATCCCTACCTCGCAACGAAAGGGAATCAGTATGACTATGAGAGCATGATATTCACTGTTGATACCGTCCCTGCCGAATTTCATGATTTCTACGTGAATACATGGATTCCGCAAAAGTGTCCTTCCTGTTCCGGCGCGGGGTGCCCTGCATGTCGGGAACTGGGGTATGAATTTGAAAAAATTGAGGGTGTGTATTCGTCCGGAGATCTGAAAGAAAAACTGAAAGAGGGCTGCCATGGCAAAAATTGATGCATTCTTTAAATACATGATAGAGCAGGGGGCCAGCGACCTGCATTTAAGTGCCGGGGCAAAGGCCAAGATAAGAAAACACGGCGAACTGGTAGAGATGGAATATCCTGAGTTGAACAATGAAGCCGTGCAGAGCCTTCTCTTTGAAATTACCACAGAGGACCAGAAGAAGAAATTCCTCGCCACGCGGGACCTCGATTTTGCCTATGAAATACAGGATGTTGCGCGGTTCCGGGCCAATTACTTCGAACAGAAGAGGGGGACAGGTGCGGTATTCAGGGTAATCCCGACAGAGATACTTACCGTTGAGGACCTGAATCTTCCGGCGCAGATTTTAAAATTAACGAACCTGAGCAGGGGACTTGTCCTCGTGACCGGTCCGACGGGAAGCGGGAAATCGACTACGCTGGCTGCAATTATTGATTATATTAACTCAAACAGAAAAGACCACATCCTCACTATTGAAGACCCCGTTGAATTTGTCCATCAAAACAAGGGATGCTTGGTCAATCACCGTGAAATAGGGAACCACACTGAATCTTTTGCTGCTGCCTTGCGGGCTGCATTGAGAGAAGACCCCGATGTGATCCTTGTCGGGGAGATGCGTGACCTGGAGACCATCGAACTTGCAATAACGGCAGCTGAAAC
>CALZGI010000071.1 GCA_945786855.1 Thermodesulfovibrionia bacterium
GTCCAGGAATGTTCATATAGGGACCGACCACCTTGAGAGACGACGAAAGGACCAGCTTGACCGAGATCTTTTCCTCAAGTCGTAAAAGAGCGCTTATCTTATTGTTCATTTTTCTTACCGCTGACGTAATCAGATACTCCAGGCCGTCCGTCGTGGTAATCGTGGGAAGCGTCTCTATAATGTCGCCATGAATGAGGGCCATTCCCATGAAGGCCTTCTGAAATTTGACCTCATCCTGTTCAATGTTCTGTATTTGAACGGGCTGTATCCCGTAACTCAATGCCAGTTTCTGGTTTTCTCCTGATGACTCCTTTGCATCTCCCGATACACTGTAAAACTGGTAATTAAAAAACCTGTTGCCCGCTATCGCATATTCTTCCAGAAGATCATGGAGATAGCGCTCTATATTGTTATAGGGGGCCGGAAGGTTGCTGTTAAAAAAGACTTTCACCGTGAGGGGGTCCGACAGTGTTGAAACCACTTCTTTGCTCGCATCTGACAGGGAATAGACTTTATTGGCCGTGAGGTCGGCCCTGAAAAAGAGAGTAATGCCTGCCACGTTCAGTAAAATAACGGCGATGAGGTAAATAATAAATTTTGGGTACCTGCCCCGGTCTGTCCTTTTTATATCCATTCCTTATTTCTTCTCCTGAATAACAAGGTTCGTGCTGTACAGCATAATAAAACAGACACTGAGAAAATAAAGAATATCCCGTGAATCGATGATGCCTTTGGAAATATTCTGGAAATGGTAATCTGCACCGAGGTACTGAAATACACCGAGCGCGGCTTCGGGGAGAAAAAAGAGCACTTTATCGATCAGCGTCAGGAGAAAGCACAACGACATGCCTGTAATAAAGGCAATTATCTGGTTGCGCGTAATGGATGATGCAAAAAGTCCGATTGCCGAGAAAGCCGTCCCGAGCAGCACTGCCCCTATATAACCGCCTATCACAGGCCCCCAGTCGAGATCTCCCAGAAATGAAATAAAGATACTGTATATAAATGTGGGCACCAGCATAATAATTACGAAGACTGCTGCTGCCATAAACTTGCCGAGAATAATATCAAGCGTACTGACAGGCATGGTCAGGATGAGCTCATAGGAGCCGGTATTGAATTCCTCAGAAAAAAGCCGCATGGTCACTGCCGGTACGATGAAGGAAAATATAATCGGCAGGAGACTGAAAAAACTCCTCATTTCCGCCTGACCAAAGAGAAAAAAGGTGGAAAAGAAAAACCAGCCCGTCAGGATCAGAAAAATGGATATGACGATATAGGCGATGGGAGAAATAAAGTAGCCGCTGAATTCTTTCCTGAATATCTTTAGTGCACCAGACATATCAGCTCTCCTTCGTCAACTCTCTGAATATGTTTTCAAGGGTCCTTGATTCCCTGTGGAACTCCAGAAGGGGCCAGTTGTTCTTCTTGATGACGGTAAAGATATCGGGACGCACGTCCTTACTCCCGCTGCACCTGAGGTGGAAATCCATAGTTCCCGCTTCCTGATTCTCAAGAATTATTTCCTTCACTTCCGGAATGACCTGCAGGGACTTTTTAACATCATCAAAGTGCCCTCCCTGTAAAGAGATCAAAACACTATAGTCGCTGCCCGCTTCCCTTTTCAGTTCATCGGTGGAACCGTCTGCAACGATCCTGCCCCTGTTAATGATCACGATCCTGTCGCAGGTCGCTTCCGCTTCACTCAGAATATGGGTAGACAGAATAACGGTCTTTTCTTTGCCGATCCTTTTAATAATATCTCTGATCTCGACGATCTGGTTCGGATCAAGCCCGGACGTCGGTTCATCAAGAACGAGGATTTCAGGATCATTCATCATCGCATGGGCAAGGCCGACCCTCTGCTTGTACCCCTTCGACAACTCATCAATGGGCTTGTGCATCACTTCGTTAATGCCGCACATGCCGGCAAGCTCTTTTATGCGTGAATCTGCCGCCGATGTATCAATGTTCCGCACATCAGCGACAAATCTCAGATAATCATACACAAGCATCTCCGGATACAGCGGGGCTGATTCAGGGAGGTACCCGATAAGCCTTTTAATTTCCACCGGGTCATCATGAATATTGAAATCTTTCACCAGAATGGACCCTGATGTGGGACTCAGGTAACAGGTCAGCATCCTCATGGTGGTCGTCTTTCCTGCACCGTTCGGACCGAGCATACCGAGGATCTCTCCCTTTTGAATCTCAAAGCTTATGTCATCGACTGCGGGGACATCACCGTAGTATCTGGTCAGGTTTTCAATCTGAATCATAGATTTTCCCTCTTATGAAATATATCTTTTTCCGGCTAAATATTTTATAAGAAGAGGAGGAATTTTTCAATAGATGCCTTTTTTACTGAACCTGTACCTTTACCTTGTCAACACCAGTATTGCCCGTCTGCGCGTCATAGGCATACACGATCAGCTCATAATCACCCTTTTCTTCGACCACTGCATTGCCCTGAAATGTGCTCGGGCCTGCAAAGTCAAGATCGACGATGCTGACTATTTTTTCTTTGTGCTTGACCATTGCCTTTATCTCATATTTACTGGAGTCCCATAACCCGCCCGGGGTTAATGCGCATCCTCATATCATTACAATCTGCGCCTGCACGGGAATAAAGGCCTTTCCTCCTTCAAGCTTCACTTTTTCCATGGAGCGGGCATTCACGGAAAAACCCGGAACTTCGATGATTATTCCCTCCCCGGTGATATGCTTTCCCGGAATTAACCACATCTGGGTTGAGCTCTTTATCATGTTGTCCCTGTACACATAGGGAGCCGACACATCGATTGTGACCAGCGTCGGTTCATCGATATTGATAGACGTTTCAAATTTCGCTGCCCCATCGCCAATGGTCCCGAATCTTGTTTTCGGGTCAATCATGATTTTCCCCGTGTCACCGGTGCCGCCCTCTGTCAGACCCTCGGCAAGGACTTTTCCCGTTGCGCTGTCCTTAACGATCACAACGGCTCCGCCCATTTTTGTACCCACAAACTTCGCGTCCTTCGATTTCGCCCTTATGACAAGGTTTGTCTGGACCGCTTCTGTGACACTATATGACAGGCCTCCTGCCAGACACAGGGCCGCCACTATGAACTTTTTCATGAACTTCCTCCTTTGTTTATTATCATACAGTGTATACACTGCATTTAGTGAATCATCACCGGTAGAAAGTTTAGCAGGATAGCTCTCAATATTCAATTTCTTTCTTGAACAATACTGAAAGTTTAATATATTATTTAACATCGTATTTATGCAAAATGCACGTCTGATTTATTCCTCACCCCTCTTTTCAGGCAGACAAAGGACATGGTGCATGGAACTTTTTAAAGGAGCAGGGATGATATGTACAACCTTGTGAGCTTTGCCGGCATATTTATTCTGATGTCCTTTGCGTGGGTTCTTTCTAGTGACAGGCGTGTGGTCAACTGGCGATTAATTTTCTGGGGATGCGTCCTTCAGATGCTCTTTGCGACCTTCATATTCATCGTGCCGGCTGGTACATCCCTGTTTATGTTCATTAATACCGCCCTTGTGAAGATCATTGATGTCGCAAGCGAGGGGACAAAGTTTCTGTTCGGCAGGCTGGCCCTCCCCCCGGGTACGACAAATGAATGGGGAGAAGAGTCACTGGGATTCATATTCGCCGTCCAGGTGCTTCCACAGATTATTTTTTTCGCCAGTCTCATGGCGGTCCTGTATTACATTGGATTCATGTCATGGCTGGTAAGAATATTTGCAAAAATTTTCACAACGCTCATGAAGGTCAGCGGTGCCGAGTCCCTCTGCGCATCGAGCAACATCTTTGTCGGCATTGAATCAGCAACAACTGTCCGGCCCTATCTTGAAAGAATGACCCGATCCGAACTCTGCACCATACTCACGGCGGGCATGGCCACCATTGCCTCCACTGTCCTGGCTATCTATATTTTAATACTCCAGAAACAGTTCCCCACAATAGCAGGTCACCTGGTCTCAGCGTCTTTTCTGTCGGCACCGGCTGCAATTATCATGTCAAAAATTTTACTTCCAGAGACTGAGACACCGGAGTCTCTGGGAATGCATATCAAACCCTACTATAAAAAGGAGTCATCCCTTATTGAAGCCATTATCAACGGTGCACAAGCAGGGATGAAACTGGCAGTCGGGGTAGTTACGCTCCTTATCGCTTTTCTCGGACTTGTAGCTCTGGTCGATTTTGTTTTTACCGGGGCCGGGGCAAAGGTCAATTCCATTGCGGGACTCGCCATTGACTGGTCGCTCAAGGGACTACTGGGATATGTCTTCTATCCTTTCACACTGGTGATCGGAGTTCCGCCGTCAGATGCGTTCGAGATATCAAAGATAATCGGAGAGCGGACAATCGTGACAGAGACAAAATCATATATGGA
>CALZGI010000072.1 GCA_945786855.1 Thermodesulfovibrionia bacterium
GAGAACGATAAAATATTCAGGAATGAGCCTCATCAGAGATGGGCGGACAGTTTCAATTTATATCTTTTGGGGAGTAGCTCACTGAGCCATATTTGTATTTCGTCATTTTTGAGAAGCAGGTGTCGAAATCAAAGTTGTTTTTCCACCGCCACAACAGGAAATAACTACGGGGGTCTGAGCTGTTATGGACTGCGTCTAATGCCAGGTGATGGGCAAGTCCGATCAGGGCGCCCACAGCCCATGGGTTCCAGCCTGCAAACCAGGCAGCGGCTGTTCCGAGGACAAGCCATTCCCATCCATGACATATGAGGACTATGCGGTTAAACTGGGCAGTCTCACAAATGCGGAAAAAGTCCTGTATGTTAACGGCCTTACCATGTTCCCGCATAACATCATGCAGATGATCGAGATCGATTAATATACCTGTAAGAAAACTGGCAGCAGCCAGGCCCCAGGACTTGAATGCCAGGTATAATACTCCTGAAACAGCTGTTGATGCAGCGATGTGATAGGGAAGTTTCATGTTCTGATAGGGGCAAATCTCAAAATATAAGCGCGAAAAACAGCCAACTAAATGCCTGTAGTGATCCCTTATGCATCAATCGTTAATTTCAGTAGTTTAACAGATTTACCCTTAAAAATCACCTCAGGTGTGCCCGGATAGGTACGACGGATATGAAGTTCCGAAGCCCCGTCAATCAGGACATCCTGATTTGCAAAAAGTTACGGAGCAGATCTTTTCCAACTTTCGTAAGGATAGATTCAGGATGAAACTGCACGCCTTCAATGGGCAGTTTTTTGTGCCGTATGCCCATTATTTCGCCCTGGTCTGTCCAGGCACTGATTACAAAATCTTTTGACAGGGTCTCTTTCTTTATAATCAGAGAATGATACCGTGTTGCCTCGAAAGGGTTGGGAAGGTCCTTGAAAATTGTTTTGCCATCATGCTCAATCATGGATGTTTTTCCATGCATGAGCCGCGGAGCGTTTACAATTATTGCGCCGTATGCAGCACCTATTGATTGATGGCCAAGACAGACCCCGAGGACCGGAACTCGTCCGGCGAACTGTTTGATCACGTCTACAGATATGCCGGCCTCCTTCGGCGTGCACGGACCCGGTGAAATGACGATCCTGTCAGGCTTGAGTTTCTCTATTTCAGCTATTGAAATTTTATTGTTCCTGAAGACCCGTATGTCTTCGCCCAGCTCCCCTAACTACTGGACAAGGTTGTATGTAAAAGAATCATAATTGTCGATCATTAGTAACATTTGTCTAACTCCTTTCAATGCAGGGGCATAATGCAATAAGCCCCTGCGACAGGACACTATAACTCATCTTCCGCCATTTCATTTGCACGGAACATACCCTTGGCCTTGTTGACCGTTTCCTTGTACTCCAGTTCCGGATCAGAATCCGCCACAATTCCGGCGCCTGCCTGAATGTAGGCCTTGTTGCCCTTGAATATGATCGTTCTTATTGTGATGCAGGTATCCATGTTTCCCGAGAAATCAAAATACCCTATGGACCCGGCATACGGACCTCTCTTTGTGGGTTCAAGCTCTTCGATGATTTCCATTGCCCTGATTTTCGGGGCCCCTGTTACGGTTCCTGCCGGAAATGAAGCCCTGAGAACATCAAAGGCGTCATGTTTTTTCTTCAGCGTACCAACCACGTTTGACACCAGGTGCATGACATGGGAATATCTCTCAACATTCATCAGCTCTGTGACCTTGACTGAGCCTGTGACCGCGACCCGGCCGAGGTCGTTTCTCCCGAGGTCAACAAGCATGATGTGTTCTGCTATTTCCTTTGGGTCTTCTTTTAGTTCATTTTCCATATAGATGTCATCTGCAGGGGTTCTTCCTCTCCTCCTCGTTCCTGCTATCGGCCTGAGTTCAAGGGCCTTTCCCTCGACTCGAACAAGGATTTCCGGCGAAGTCCCTACAATGGTGCTGGTCCCCGTTTCAATATAGTACATGTAGGGAGACGGGTTAATAACGCGAAGGGCCCGGTAGACATTTATGGGGGGGACCTCTGTCTCTTTCTCAAAGTTCTGTGATATTACTGTCTGGATTACATCACCGGCCTTTACATATTCTTTTGTCTTTTCCACCGCCTTGATAAAGGCTTTCTTTGTGAAATTAGATGAAAATGCCTTCTTCCCCTGTGGTTTTCGTGAAGAACGAGCATTAGCTGTCTTCGGCATGACAGTTCTGGACCTGAGTTTTTTTACAATGAGATCAATCTTGCTGAGCGCCTTTTTATAGGCGACTTCAGGTCTGCCTTCCACATGGGCATTTGAGATCACCTTTATCTTGTGGGTCAGGTTATCAAATACAACAAGCGTGTCGGTGAGCATCAGGAAGATGTCCGGCAGACCGAGCCCATCGAGCTTGCGATCAGGCAGTTCTTCAAAATATCGTACCGTGTCATAGCCGATATATCCGACAAAGCCGCCAAAAAAACGGGGCAGTCCGGGCATAATTACGGGTTTATATTTTTTTAATTCAGTGGATATGATTTCAAGGGGGTCTTTCCTGGCCTCGAACTTCTCTCTGCGCCTGCCTGTTCGGATGGTCAGGGACTTTCCGCTTCCCTCAATAATAACGGAGGGGTTGCTCCCTATAAA
>CALZGI010000073.1 GCA_945786855.1 Thermodesulfovibrionia bacterium
AATCCGTGTATCTTTCCTGAACCAGCTGATGACAAGGCAGGCGACAATGCCCAGAATTGCTGAATAGGCAGGAGAATATCCGGTCAACATAAAAATGGTGATTACGATAAGGGGCAGTGCGTAGAACCATTCGCTCTTGAGTATTTCCATGGCGCTGTGTTCCGATTTTTCTCCCACGATATTGTTCTTTTTCGCGTAAAAATGGACCATCAGGTAAACGCTGTAGAAATACATAAGAGCAGGGAATATGGCAACAAGCATTATTTTCGAATAGGGCAGGCCCGTCAGTTCCGCCATGATAAATCCGCCCGCGCCCATAATGGGCGGCATGAACATCCCGCCGATGGACGCAGCCGGCTCTATTCCTCCGGCAACATGGGGTTTGAACCCCGCCTTCTTCATCATTGGGATGGTGAATGCCCCGGTGGAGACAGTGTTTGCAATAGCGCTTCCTGATATTGACCCGAACAGTCCGCTTGCAATAACGGACACCTTACCGGGCCCGCCAGGCTTATGACCGACTGCAGCCAGGGGCCAATCGATGAAAAATTTCTCGGCGCCGCATTTTTCGAGAAAGGCCCCGAATATGACAAAGAGGAGTACGTACGTTGCCAGAACATTCGCCATGATTCCGAATATGCCGTCGCTCTTATAAAAGATGCTGATACAAAGTTCTGGAAAGGTGTCCCCTGCATGAGAAATCAGTTCAGGCATAAATTCACCATAGACACCATATAAGAGAAGCAGGGTCCCCAGAATTACAAAGACAGTTCCAACTACCCTCCTGGCCAGCTCAATACTGATCAGAACACCAATTACGGCCATGATCATGTCAAGCTGTGTCTCAGCCCCTGTTCGGTAGTTTATTACTTCAAAGTTTAGTATCCAGTACCCTATGCTCACAACAGAAAGCAGCATCAGCACATAATCGACAACCCTCAGGATTGGGGACTTTGACCGATAGAGTAAAAAAACAAGCACATAGGTTATGACAACATAGATTCCCCGGTGATACTGGGTAGACGCCGGCTGCAGCACAGCGGAATAGGAGTAAAAAAGTACAAGTATGAGAGAACAGGCATCAAATATATATTTCTCAATTTTGTTTAATTTATCGTACATGTTTCCCCTTCAATCTGTAAGGGCGGGTTTGAAACCCGCCCCCACGATTCTTGTTACATTACTCCTTTTTCCTTCCAGAACTTAATCGCGCCGGGATGAAGCGGGGTAGCTACTCCTTTAACGCCGTCTTTTACATTCATTGCCTTAAATGTCTTTTTCTGGCTGACCATATGGGCAAGTCCTTCATCGGTGAAAATGATGGAGAGCATTTGATACACCACATCATCAGGTACATTGTGATTTGCTACCCACAGGGTAGAGTCGAAGAATGACGGAGTTTCGGTGTCCACACCCTTGTACGTGCCTGCAGGAATAGTCAATTTCCCGAAATAGGGGTATTTCTTGAAATACCCGCTCTCTTCAGCGTCTTTTCCAATGTTGATCAGGTCTATATCATTGGTCTGTGCTGCCATGATAACGGCGCCGCTCGGAAAGGCAGTGAAGAGCCAGAAAGCATCAAGCTGATTGTTTCCAAATGCCTGGGCTGCATCATTATATCCCATGGCATTTCTTTCTACCTTGTCCCAGATCCCGAGATGGGTAAAGAACATTTCACAGTTGGCGAATGCGCCGGAACCGGCGTTCCCGACGCCAACTTTTTTACCCACAAGGTCTTTCGCGCTCTTGATTCCCGATCCCTTTTTGACGACGAGCTGGGCCGGGGCCCCATAGAGGTACGCGACTGCTAATACGTTTTCGTATTTTTTTGTATCGTTTTTCATCATCCCGTTTCTGCCCAGGTACACGTGACCTGAGTACACCACGGAAAAATCGTGTTTTCCGGAATCTGCCTTCCGCAAGTTTTCCACAGAACCTGCTGATGACTGTGCCTTTACCGTGATTGCCTCCAGGGCTTTCACCGGACCATAAGTCTGGATTGCATTTGCAACGACCTGGAATGTACCTCCGGCCGGTCCGCCCCCGAATACGATTCTATGCTTTGCAGGCGCGTCTGCAGGAGCAATGAGTGTTATCATCGCCATGGCACAAAAAACAATAAAAGTTACTCTGAACATGTTTTTCATATTACCTTCTCCTCCTTCTCTTTCTTTTTATATTTAGCACCAGAATTAATGTGCTGTACTGCTTCGGTCTTTCCATCCTCCTTTCCTAAAATTCATACAGCTGAAGACTGTCATGTTGCGCTCTATTTCCTCCTCCTCATTATTTACTTCTTCTCAAGACCCCTCCGTTCAGAGGGGGGAATAAACTTTGATGTTGCAATTGAGCCGGGCCAGACACATTCATAGTGATTATTGATGGCCTGAAGCACCATGGTAGGCAGACTGTTCTGGCGCTCGAATTTTCCATAGGCTTTAAAGTTCACGGGGCCGAATGCTGTTTGTATATCCGTCTCGTTCAGCGCTGCACGTATATCCTCAGGGCCCGTTGATGTGGACCGTTTCAGGGCATCTGCTGCTACGTGCAGGACTGAATAGGCTTCCGCTCCGTGGTAGTCAGGAGGTGAGCCGTGTTTGGCGACATATTTGTCATAGTACTCTTTTGTCCCAGCGTAGGGCAGCTGGGGTGTCCAGAGCGTAGCAGTCAGAAGGTTATCTGCCGCAGGTCCGGCCATCCGGATAAATTGGGGGGACGTAAACCCTCCTGCACCACCGACAAGTATTGAATTAATTCCTAATTCCCTCAATTTTCTGACAATGGAAACACCATCTTTCAGGTAGGAGACCATATAAATAGCATCAGGAGTGTCCTCTTTTAAGGGTAGCAGCAGCTTATGGAAGTATTCAGGGCCTGTTCTTTCCTTATGATAGGGAATGATCTTTCTGATTTCTATTTCATGCTCCCGGCAGAACCACATCATCTGCTGTGCTCCGCCGGTTCCATAGGGGCTGTTTTCATAAATTATTGATATGGACTTTGGCCTTATTTTTTTTAACAGGAGCTCTTCAACTCCCCGTGCGTACTCTTTTGCGGGAGGATTCATTCTGTAGATATTTTTCCACTTCCGCTGCGTAATCATGTCGTCTGCCGCAGTGGATATCACAAAGGGGATATCCAGTTTATTGGCAATACCAGCTGTATATATCGTATTGCTGCTGGAATACCCCCCAACAAGCATCACAGCCCCTGATTTTTTTACCAGTTCTTTGACGGCCTTTTCACCTTCCTTCCGGTTTCCCCCGTCATCGGCATAGACAAGCTTCAGCGGCCTGCCCTTGATTCCTCCACTCCCGTTAATATCCTCAAGGGCCATTTCGAATGAATTCCGCATCATCTTCGAATAGGTGAAATTTTCCCAGTGCATGACGCCGATAACCACCGCTTCAGATCCGGAACCTGCACCGGGAAACAGGGAA
>CALZGI010000074.1 GCA_945786855.1 Thermodesulfovibrionia bacterium
CAATGCCTTTTGAATCATGAATAGTTTTCTCCACTTCGAGAGTGTCGCGGAATCCGGCAGCATGAATCTGCCCCTGTCCGAGGAAAGTGTCCGTTGCTGTCCCTATCATGCTTTCGAGCATACCTATATAAATACCGTCCAAAAAGATCAGGGAAGCAAGGGTAATGCCTACCGCTATCCCGGAGAGCACAGTCCGCCTCCTGTTCCTCAACACATTCCTCCATGCAAGCTTCATAAGCAGCTTCATTCTTACGCCGACCTCATGGCCCTGACAGGAACTATACGGGCAGCCCGAATGGCGGGCAATATGCTGACCAGCAGGGCGGTTCCAAAGATAATCACTGCAGGCATAACAATGGAACGGAGTGTGATCCTTGCCGTGAGCTTATCAAATACGTATCCTCCGTACTCGATGGGGATCGAATATGTTATACCGTACACAGAAAGCAGCCAGTTGCCGAAGATGCCGGCGGCAGTTCCTATTCCGATGCTTAAAACTGCCATACACAGCGTCTCAAGCACAATAAGCAAAAATACCTGCATCGGCCTCGTCCCTAAAGCCTTTAACACACCGAATTCACGGGTCCGTTCCAGTAAAATCATCAGAATCGTATTCAAAACCCCCACTGCAATAATTATGGTAAATATGAGAATAGTGTACCAGTTGCCCTTTATATCGGCCTGCATTGCCCTGTAAAACTGGCTCTCCACCACCTGCCAGGGTTCCACATCAAGAAGAGGGTCATTCAATATCTCTCTTATCTGCTCTGTAACCTCCCCTGTTTTTGCCTGGTCCCTAAGGACTATTGCTATTTCATGCACTCTCCCCGTCAGACTGAGAAACTCCTGAAGGGCCCCAATATGCACATACAATGCGGAACTTCCCCCGGAACTGCCGGACTTTCCAGTAATGCCAACAACAGTAAAAAGGTCGTTTGCAACAGACCCGTCAGCCCCCTGAGCAATGACTGCTATTTCACCGCCCAGACCTGTTTTTAAGATTCTGGCAAGACCTTCCCCTATTACAACTTCGTTCAGTGGCTTATCAGAAAGAAAACGGCCTTTCTCAATCTTGTGCCTGAGCCGTGTGGTCTTTACTTCCCTGACCGGATCGACGCCTGTTACCCGGACTCCTCTGGTCTTTTTCCCGGCAAAGGCAAGGGCCGGCGTGTACACTCTCGGGGCCCAGGACTGGATGTGATCAAGAGAAGCAAATGTACCTGAAATGGAATCAGGGTCATTCATGGTTTTGTAAATAGAGGGTTTATCAAGGTAACCGCTCCGGTGGATCTGAATATGGCCGGTATGGTCTCTTGTAAACATATCAATAAGGTTCCCGTATGTTCCATCCACCATGCCGAGAAACAGCGCAAATAAAAAACAGCCGCCCGCCATCATCAGGCCTGTCAGCGACGATCGAATCCTGTGGCGGAATACATTTCTGAATGCTATTTTCAAAAGGATCATAATATAATGACAGGCTAGGGGCGAGAGGCCAGAGGCCGGACATTTGTTCCTCATGCCCCTCGCCTATGGCCTCTCGCCTTCCTTTGACATTTTGATTCTATAATTCGTTTTCTATCTTCTCTTTTGAAGATTCCGCAACGTAAACACATTCTCATCCAGCGGCTCATCAAACCTCACAACTTTATATTCTATGAGCGTCTTTTGCCCCTCTTTATGTAACGGGACCATCTCAAGGACAGCGGGAAGTGTTCGGTCATTGAACTGTTTAATGTCCCTGAATGTCAGGAGTCTCATCTGCTCCCCTTTCTCACTGTAATAGGATTCTGTTACGGGGATATAATCCTCTTTCCGTATTTTAAATACAATCTTCCCCCACACACTCGGCGTCTCTATCCTGGGAGTCAGTTCAATAGAGTAATGGTCAGGTTCTTCACTGTCGGGCTGGATAAGAACTGAGTGGTAGTCCTTCAGCAATGAACTCTCTTTCACGAGATCGTCATTTGTAAAGTCAGACCCCATCCAGGAGCCCATCATCATTGAGGGCGGAACTTTCATGACCTTGTTTATCTTCGGGAAATAGTTCCACATCTCCGTCTTTATCCGGAGTGTTGCCATGCCTTCATCCTTTTTTGGTGATGTGATGTAAATAAAGGTCTTCTCCATTCCTTCTGTCCAGATATTCATTGTCAACGTTCTTTCCCAGTGCTCGCTTACAACCTTCATCTCCACTTCAGCGTAGCTCGAATCGCTCCTGTAGAGTTTATCAACCCGGTCAATAATCGTCTCAATATCCGGCTCATCTTCCGCCTGAATATTGAGTGGAATGGAGAGTACAAAAACAAGAACAGCAATCACTATGAATGGGAGAGAAATATTTTGGCCTGTCCGATGACTTAACAGGATAAGAGAGTGATATTTTTTCATGTGTCAGATCCCTTGTAATAGCACATTGTCATGTATGCGCACCTCTTTGCATTTCCCCTTCATTCATAATAGGATATTACCACACTTTCATGCCTGGTTCTTTTTCACAGCCATTCAATCGAAAGAAAGCCTGCAGTATTACATTTCTCTTGATGCTGAATAATGAGATTTCTAGAATTAATAAACCGTGAGCGCTTATAATATATATATTGTTTATTATCCGGGAAATGATACCCTTCCTCTATAAGAATGCATTGACTGCCTTTGCATGAAAATGATATGAAATCATGCCCTAAATGCGGAAAGACTTTTAACTGGCTGGAAAGAGCAACCGGAGGACACAGGGAACATGTGAGGCACTGCCGCACGACCGAGCAATGCAAAGACGAACAGTCATTGGCAGCTCACTGCAGGGGATGTCCCGCCGGCTGTTTTGAGGGTATTTACGACCAAAAGGAAGAAAAAGAGTAATCTTCCGTTACATTTCCATACACTGGAAAGGAGGAGAAGGATGAGACGTCGGATAGGATATGGATTCATTCTACTTATCGCTTTAACCCTGAGCAGCTTCCAGGCATGCACATCGAAAACCGAAACTTTCGAAACTGATGAGAAATCTGTAAAAGTCGAAAAAGAAGGGAAGCAGACTCATATTACGATTCAGACAAAAGAGGACACAACCCATCATATGGCTATAAATAAAAATGAATTGCCCGGGGGTTGGCCTTCGGAAGTCCCTGTCCTTCCCGGTGGAGACATAGTATTTTCTCAGTCAGATGCACAGGGAAAGATGCAGCAGATTAACGTCGAAACACAGAAATCCCCGGGAGAGGCCCTTAAATTTTATGAAGAAATATTTTCTTCAAAGGGCTGGAATATAGGAAGTTCGATGAGCATGCCCAGAGTAGAAGTCCTGACGGCAGAGAAAAGCGGCCGGGAGGCCATGGTACAGGTTGTTCAAGATAAAAACAAAACGGTTATTCAGATAATTATAAGTAATAATAAATCGTGACGGAAGAATCATATTCAGTGTTCTTAATGAGAGTTTTGTATTCATTAACAAAATTCTTAACAATATAATCAGAAAATTTATTTATTAATATGGGGCTGAGCCCCATATTAATACTTAATTCAAAAAACACTCTTCATTCCTGCCAATTACTTGACAGCAGCAACCATTGTTCAAGGTACCAGTAGAACCACCGGAAATATAAATACAGCAATTGTCAGCAGCCTTATTCCATCTATCACCTCTTCTAAATTCTACCCAATGTTAGGAACATAGCATATTTCCGGGCCTTATCACTTCTGCTTCCCCAACACGTAACAAAACTTTGGCATAAATGTTGCAGTTATCTTATCAGAAACAATTTAAGGATCAATAAACGGAGGTGAACACTATTTTTTAACCGCTGAAGCCGTACGGAAAGGAGATTTCAATGCTGGATTTAGAAGTCAAACATGAAAAGTGCACCATTTGCAAACACGAGTATACGTCAATTTATACAGAAGCCGCCCCAGGTATCAAAATTTACGTATGCGACACCTGCCTTGAAGCCGCAAAACATAACTTTATATGGGTTTGCATAGGCTGTGGACAGGTCTACCTGAGACCCAAAAAACTGGTAATCGAAAGAACACTGGACCCGGAGCTGAAAAGAGCATTTATACTATGTGAAGATATGCAGATGATTCAGGGGATTGATATGTGCGTATCCTGTGATGCAGATGGAATCATGAATTATATGGATGCTCAGAAAACAGCAGTGTGCTAGGTATTTTCAGGCAATTATTGTCATAAGTGACATAAAATGGCATTCATTCCATAGGCGTGTTTTTTATGAGCTCCGGCGATCATCATGTCGAAGTTGGAAGAGATGAATTAATCACCTTCAAACTCAGTCAGACAATATACGTCATACCCCTTGTCTTTTAACTTCTTCTCACCGCCCACATCCGGAAGGTTTACAATAAAGGACATCTCGCTGACTTCACCGCCCAGTTTCTCGATCAGTGTAGCAGCTGCCAGAGCCGTTCCTCCCGTCGCAAGAAGATCATCAATTAAAAGCACCTTCGATCCTTTTTCAAGGGCATCTTTGTGCATTTCGACCGTATCCGTGCCGTACTCAAGCTCATACTCGTGCCGAACAACTTCTCCCGGCAGTTTCCCCACCTTTCTGATAGGGACAAATCCTTTTCCGAGGGTATAAGACAGGGCACCGCCAATAATAAAGCCTCTCGCCTCTATACCGGCGATGATATCAAAATCAATGTCACCGGGAATGTATCTCTGGGTAAGATTATCAATCACCAGCCGAAACCCTACGGGGTCCTTGATCAGAGTCGTGATGTCTCTGAACATAATTCCTTTTTTGGGATGGTCCGGGATTGTCCTGATTTTGGATTTGATAGGCATGGTTTTTCTCCTTTAAAAAAGATATGGGCAATGGGCTATAGGCAATAGGCTATGGGATAAACAACAAATATGATATATCTCTTCAAAAAATCCTCTCGCCCCTTGCCTCTCGCCTGTTTTTATTATTTTGAACAAATGTCATCAGATTCTCTTATCTTTGGTATAACGTTTAGAAACAATTTGATCACATTGTCGGAATTTTTCTTCATGACTTCCACAATCATTTCCCAGGTTACGGGCTCCTCTTCCTCATGCCAGCAGTCGTAATCCGTCGACATTGCGATTGCGGCGTAATGCATCTTCTTTTCCCTGGCGAGTGTTACCTCGGGCACAGTGCTCATATTAATGATATCAGCATTCCAGCTTCTGAACATATGGCTTTCCGCCCTCGTCGAAAATCTCGGACCTTCAATGGTGATTACTGTCTTATTATTGTGATAAGAAAGTCCCATCTCTTCAGCAGATGAAGAAAACAGTTCGATGAGGCCTTCACAAAAAGGGTCCGCCATGGAAGTATGGACAACCGTTTTTTCGTCAAAGAATGTTGTCTCTCTTTTTCTCGTGTGGTCAATGAACTGATTCGGAAATACAAGATGGCCGGGAGCGATTTCTTCCCGGAGTGAACCAACTGCTGTTGAGGCCAGGATGTGGGTACACCCATGCTCTTTGAGGGCCCATATGTTTGCCCTGAAATTAACCGCCGAGGGATATATAGAGTGGTCCTTGCCATGCCGTGCCAGTATTGCAACATCAACCCCTTGAATAGCCCCGCAGTTCAGAGCAGAGGTGGG
>CALZGI010000075.1 GCA_945786855.1 Thermodesulfovibrionia bacterium
GCCTTCAAGGCCATAGAGGACTTCATTCTGTTCCGGCGCGATTCCAACAGGAACCGGGTGGTCATACCAGTAGAGCTGATCTTCCCTGAGCACCTTATTGAGCATCTGTTTGAGATACGTACTCAAGCCTGAACCATCAACATCAGTCGCTGACGGCGGAACTGTCAGAAGGATATTCGATGTAAAGAGAATTTCTTTCGGAGGATCCACGAGAGGTGAACTGTTCAGTTTCGTTATACGAACTGTCCTCTTGTCCCGGAGAAGGTTAATTTTTTCCGTCCTGTCCTCACACAGACCAACACCCTCTGGAAAGAATACCCTGCGGATACTGTTCTCTTCAGCATAGTTGTTGTTGCTGCTTTCTGAAGAGTTAATGAACAGGCAGAGCTCCTCAATGGCTTCCTGCAGCGCCCTGTCTGTGCTGCATTGTTCTGAGACCTCACCTGTTATGCGGGCAATCCCCTCTTTGTAAAACTCTGCCGCCGCGCCCCAGACCGGATGAGACTCCAGACCGTTCAGGTGGTCAATGGCATTGCTGTACAGGGGGTGGGATTCCCCTGCCATGACAATCAGGAATGCAGCGTTTAACTTCCCCGCGGCTACTGATCTGTCCTCTTCTTCTGCGATGAATTGTTGAGAAATACTGCTGCCCGACAACTCTTCTCTGTCAACCAGGTAGTGTATAATTGTGTTCAATTTCTGCTTCATATCAAGTGGGTAATCTATCGGAATTATACCATCTGCCATGACAAAAGATTCTGATTCTCCCCTCATCAGCAGGGCCTGATATATCCCTTGCTTTTCCGAATAATATATATTAAAGTACATCAAGATTGAGCCACATAATATCCCCGCATTTTATAAGCTATTATTATATATGCATAACTTTTTTTACTTTGACAGCTCAAAATCAATTGAGTATACTTTTTTGAATATTGCTGTAATTCTAAAAGCACTTCTCAAAACTACTATTTTAAGGAGTAAATGATAATGAAACGCTTTAGCCTTACGCTCTCTGTGTTTACACTAATCCTTTCTGCCGTGATGGTTATCCCTGGTAATTTAAAAAATGTCGACGCATCCAGCGCACTTGCTGGCCACGCAGAACCATCCGCAGCGGAAGAACATCACGGTGATGACGAGCTGCCCGGGGAAGTCCCCTATGACAGGCCGGTACAGGAAATATTGAAGTACCTGGAACCGATGAATGAAATGGACCTGTTTCCCTGTTCAGACTGCCATGATGCTGACTGGGAAGCGGACCGGACCAGGAGGGATCTGGACGAACCTCATAATGAAATTCCCGGCACGTTTCAAAACCATGACACTGACAACAGGTGGTGCCTTGACTGTCACGCATTAAAAAACAGGGACAGCCTCAGACTCTTAACGGGCAAACTGGTTCAATTCAAAGAATATTACCGGCTGTGCGAGCAGTGTCACAAGAAAGTATACCGGGAGTGGAAGATGGGCGTTCATGGGAAGCGGACCGGATACTGGAACGATGGGGACAAGCAGTGGATGCACTGTACCCAGTGCCATAATCCCCATAATCCGCCATTTCAAAGCATAGAGCCTGAGCCGGCACCGCGGACGCCGGAAAATTTGTGGATTTCGGATAAAAAATAATTGACTATAAATTTTGGAGGCGGTTCGATGTCAGACGATACAAAAGGAAATGATAACAGCAATATAACACGAAGAAAGTTCCTGGCCGGCCTTACTGCAGGAGCTGCCGCTCTTTCACTTCCCGCTGATGCTGATGCCTATATGCTGGAAGAGTACTTCAGGCAGCACTTCAAACGGCTCGACAAAGATGACCTTGATGACATACTGAAGAAGTTAGACGAAGAGCTGTCGTTCAAATTCGGCAAAAAAGTTAATGTCAAGGCAACTCCTCCGATGGATAATGTTGTATACGGGTATGCCCTCGACCTGTCCCGATGCGTTGGCTGCAGACGCTGTGTATATGCCTGCGTTGAGGAAAACAACCTGTCGAGAAATCCGCAGATCCACTGGATAAAAGTCCTGGAGTTCAGTAAACAGAACCATAAGTGGCAGGGGCTTGAACACAGCAACCGTTATTATGACCCTCCGAAAGTTCCTGAAAAGGGCCGCACCTATGTGCCGGTTCAGTGTCAGCAGTGCAAAAAACCACCCTGCGTAAAAGTCTGTCCTGTGCAGGCAACATGGCAAGAACCCGATGGGATCGTAGTTGTAGATTATAACTGGTGCATCGGCTGCCGTTTCTGCATGGCAGCATGCCCATACGGCGCACGAAATTTCAACTGGGGAAAGCCTTCTGTTCCCAATGAAAAAATTAATCCGGACATGCATTACCTGGGTAACAGGCCCCAGTATAAAGGTGTCGTCGGTAAATGCACCTTCTGCATTCAGCGCTCAAGGGTCGGCAAATATACAGCATGTGTAGAGGCCTGCCCTGTTGGTGCGAGAAAGTTCGGTAACCTGATGGACCCGAACAGTGAACTACGATATATTCTTGAACATATGAAGGTGTTCAGACTGAAGGAAGAACTTGATACCAACCCGAAATTCTTTTACTTCTTTAGTCTGGGTTCACCAGTTAAAAGTTAGAGGAGAGGTTATATGATCGTAATAGATGCTATAAATGACATGCTGAAAGTAGTAAAGTCAGGAAGCAGAGCGTACTACATGTGGATGGGCTTGCTCGCTCTGCTGGCAGTAATTGGAGTGCTCTTTTACTTCAGGCAGATCGATCAGGGGCTTATCGCGACAAATATGAGAGACCAGGTCTCCTGGGGCTGGTATATTGCGAACTTTACCTTTCTGGTCGGTGTGGCTGCCGCGGCTGTTGTCCTGGTCATTCCTTATTATATTTATGATTATAAACCGATAGGAAATATGGTGCTCATCGGTGAAGTCATGGCAATCTCCGCAGTTTCGATGTGCCTCATGTTCATCCTTCTGGACATGGGTAGTCCTGAACGATTCTGGCACCTGATCCCCGGGCTCGGTATCTTTAATTTCCCCGAGTCCATACTTACCTGGGATGTGGTGGTCCTGAACGGCTACCTGGCCCTGAACCTGTTTGTCGTAATCTATGCCCTCTCAAAAATATACATGGGGAAATCCTACAAGACAGGGTTGATCTGGCCCTTTATCCTGCTTTCCGTTCCCGCGGCAATAAGCATACACACCGTTACCGCATTTCTGTACC
>CALZGI010000076.1 GCA_945786855.1 Thermodesulfovibrionia bacterium
CTAACACTTCTGCTGTAGTCCATCGCCGCAGCTACCGATAAATCAATACTATTTTTCACAAAGGAAGCGCTTGTCGGCGGGCCTGAATAACCGCCTGTTTCGGTTATTAAAAAATCATCTTTTGACAATCCGGGCACAGGATAGCCCCCCTGGTCAGTAACAGAGACGTAGGCCGTTACCACATTTGATGGACAGGCACTCTCAACCTGGTTGATTCGAACATTTAAGGTCGATATCTCCTCCAGTCTGCCCTTCAACGGCAAATTAGATTTTAAAGTTTTGGCGTCTTCTGCAGTTATTCTCAATTTAGTCCTGAATGCGCCAACAGATTTCGGCCGAAATTGAACCCTCACGGTGCACCTGTCTCCTACAGCTAATCTCGGAGATGATGATTTGCAGGGGTTTGAGCCGCCTTTCACATTCAAGTCAAAATGCTTTGTGTCCCCCAGAGATATCTTCGATACCTTCAGGGGTTCTTTGCCTGTGTTCTTGATGACAACATACAGGGGAACAGGGGAATTGCCCGGAGTAACGGTCCCGAAATTATATTCAGAGGGCGAGACAGCGAAGTCTATGGAGGCAACACCCCCTGACAGATCATCTCCGCCACCGCCACTACCGCATCCTAAAAACATGACAGAAAAAAGCAGAGATGCAATAAACATCAATTTGAATATATTTCCTCCGGTCATAAATCCTCCCCTGTGTACTTTGGAATTGTATTGAATATCAAATAACTATCTTTCAAGAAAAATATCAATAGATCTAAAAACGATAAGAAATCGCATTCTGAGCTTGTTATAATATTACCATAAAAACCGTGGTTGTCAACTGATATTTGTAATATTTTTTAACTCTTCTGAAAATTTCGGTGACAGGTACGACGAACCATTCAATGCGAATAATCACATTGTACGGCTTCCCCTTCAGTAGAGTGTATTCATTGAGTCTCACACTTCGATATTTATGACTTTTCATGTTGGATATTCAGGCCTTTTTTCTGACAAAGTATCGAGACTCCCGGCAGAAGAAGTGTTCATTCGGAGTGTTCATCAATTAAGGCAGCTTCATCGTGTAAGCATATTCGACAAATGATGCCTCAGGCAGGATTCTGCTCTTTTTCTGCGTAAGAAAAACCGACGCACGAGAATTTTTGATCAATGATCTCTTATAAATCATTGAGTTCCAAAAACGGCATGCAAATGGCAAGTAAATTGCGTCAATAAACTGATGAGAACAATGTGCCAGGTGCACAGGGAGTTCTTGCATATTTCTTAAAAAAGAATACGTTCCTGACGATGACAATTGAAAATGTCTTTTATTCACACAGTTCCATTATAAAAGACATTTCCGGCATTATTACCTCGACAGACAACATAGATTTGTTGACCAACTTCACTCTTGACCGCACCCTTTATTACACACACTCTGAAATTATGTCTATTTTTCTTCTCGATGAAAAAGGGGACCTGGTCGTCAGGGCTGCAAAGGGGATAGAATCGGACCTGATGCCGATCCTCAGAATAAAAGCAGGTGAAAATATTTGCGGCAGGGTATTCCTTGAAAAGACTCCTCTCCTGGTAAAAGATATTAATAGAGACATGCATTTCATTAAAAAAGGAAAAGGCAAATACAAAACCGGATCTTTTATCTCTTGTCCTGTTATGACAAAAGAAAATGTCTATGGAGTTATGAACATTTCCGATAAATTTGATGGAAGTGCTTTTACGGAAAAAGATCTTGACTTGATCGAAACCATTTCGAATCTGACAGCCATCGCGCTCGACCATTCCTGTATGAAATCGAAGCTTCACGCAAAGTCTTTTGATCTGGACAAAAGGACCAGAATAATAGCTCATTATGACAGATCAAGGACCGAATTTTTTGAAAAATTATCCCACGAATTAAGGACCCCGTTAAATTCAATCAGAGGTGCTGTATTTTATCTAAAGGAAAAGGGACAAACCAATCCGGAGATATCAGAATTTATTAATATAATCTTCGATGAATCACAAAATATAAACGATCTTCTTGATGGATTTCTGAACTATTCGTGTATTGAAAAAGAATGGTTAAGACTTGAAACAAAAATCCTGGGCCTTAAAGACATTGTCAAAGAATCAGTCGCATCGAAATCAATGAAAGATTCTCTGGCAAATAATAATATCTCAATCAACATAAAATTTTCTGAATTACTCCCCACTATTGTTGGAGACAAAATACGTTTAATCCATTCTTTTATATACATCATCGACAGTATTATAAAATATACAATTGCCGGAGACGCAATAGATTTGACGGCAATAGATATGGGGACCTCAGTTCAGGTCGAATTTTTTGTTAAAGAAAGAACGATTCCTGAACATGAACTGCAGCTAATATCCAATGAACGTTCCTTACTTTTCGGCACAGATGGTAACGGAAATAACGTAACAATCCATCTTGCTAAAAAAACTATAGAACTGCACAAAGGTTCTCTCTCGGTCCGGAACACTGCGAAAGGGATTTCTATAGTGCTCAATTTCCCAAAGGACGCACATGAATATCGCAATGCCATGATTGACGAGCTTGTCAGTTTGTTTCTTTCACTTGTTGCCGAAACAATGGATTTGACCAGATGTTCTTTTATGTTAACTGACGCAGTGACAGGTGATCTGACCATTAAATCGGCAATAGGTCTTAAGGACAACATCATTAAAAAAACAGTACTGAAAATCGGTGATCAGATTGCCGGTAAGGCAGCATATGAAAATAAGCCATTGCTCATTAAGGACATTGAAAAAAATCATCTAATCAGGAAAAAGAGCGCCGAGCACTACACTACAAAATCACTTCTCTGCATGCCTGTGACAATAGATGATAAAGTTATCGGAGTTTTAAACCTGAACAACAAATCAAGCGGTCAGCCTCTCGACGAAACAGACTTGTATCTTGCTGAAGTTATTACTGAGCGCATTGCGAAATTAATAGAAAGAATACAAAAGGGTGATGTAAGAAGCGAAGAATTCAGTTCCATCACGAGAAGCATGACCACCCTTTTATGTGCCGAAAGAAAATATAAAAAGAAGAAAAGCGAGTTATACAATTTAGTTCGTGGAATTGCGCGTCATATGGGATTCAGTGAGAAAGATGTCAAACTGTCAATTTACGCGTCAGCGCTTTATGACTTAGGCCTTACACAGATAAATGAAACAATACTTCTAAAAACCGAAACGCTTTCTGCATCTGAGCAAACAATGATCAGGACTCATACCTTTCCGGGAGTCGGGTTAATAAATAATATAGAAACCGATCCCGCTGTTAAGAAAAGTATCCTCCACCATCATGAAAAATACGACGGCTCAGGCTATCCTGACGGCCTGCGGGGTGATACCATTCCCCCGATCTCAAGAGTGCTTGCGGTAGCTGATACCTATATGGCAATCACTACTGACAGGCCTTACAGAAAGGCCTCAACCAGGAAAGAAGCGATTGAGCAGGTAATTACAGGTGCGGGCAAACAATTTGATCCTAAGGTTATAGACGCCTTCGTCAAAACAATAAGAAGCTGTTAATAATTGGTTAATGAGAGGGCCGGGCATATACGTGCCGAGATCTCTTATTGATGTAAGAGTGTGTGGTCAACCAGTTCGCAGACTATAAACAGATGTCAGTCAATATGCGGACAATTCTCTCAGCAGCATTCCCATCCCATAATGGAGGTATTTTCCCTTCTTTTCTTTTATTTCTTAAGATATCCTCAACACACCCTTTCACTTTGTCTGAACTTGTGCCAACCAGATAATTTGTTCCCTCTTCAATCGTAATAGTTCTTTCAGTGTTCTCTCTTAACGTCAAGCATGGAATGCCCAGTATCGTTGTTTCTTCCTGGATTCCTCCGGAATCGCTGCACACCATCATCGCATTAGACATTAGCTTAAGAAAGTCAAGATAACCCAGGGGCTCTATTAAATGAATCCCTTCGTTCAAAAAAGAATTATCAGATTTATTTATAAAATAGTCCTGCATGGCAAATTTCTCAATTTGTTTTTGAGTTCTGACATGAGCGGGGAAAATTACGGGAATATGTTTCGATACCTCCTTTATATTTTCCATAATACGTGTAAATGTTTCCCTCTTATCAACATTACCCGGTCTGTGAAGTGTCAGTAATGCATACTGCTTAATATGCCCATTGTCAACGAGATTCAATGTATCTAAAATAAATGACTTTTCAGACTTATCTTTATGAGATAACAGAGTGTCAACCATGGTATTTCCTACGAAAAAGATCCTGTCCTCAGGGATGCCTTCTTTTTTGAGATTATCATCAGCTTCCTGACAGGTCGTAAACAAATAGTCTGATATTGAATCAGTTACTATCCTGTTTATCTCTTCAGGCATGGACCTGTCCAAACTTCTAAGGCCTGCCTCTACATGGGCAACTTTAATCCCCAGCTTTACAGCAACCAGGCTGCAGGCTAAAGAAGAATTCACATCGCCAACCACAATCACCAGATCAGGCTTTGCATCAATACATACTTTCTCAAATTCCATCATTATTTTTGCTGTCTGTACTGCGTGTGATGCCGAGCCAATCCCAAGATCGACATCAGGTTTGGGAATTCCGAGTTCCTCAAAAAAAACTTTAGACATTCTGTCATCATAATGCTGGCCTGTATGCAGCAATACAGGAATAATGGCTGCATCCCCCTCACTCTTATTATTGTAACGCGCAATTGCCTTTATGAGAGGTGTGATTTTCATAAAATTCGGCCTTGCTCCTGCTACGATTAAAAATTTACGTTTGTTTCGCATATTTTTTATGTCGTCAAATGGTTCTGGACAAATGAGGCGAATGTCCCCCCTACAAGATTGTGAACTCAGTTTAGTCTAATTCATCCCTCCGGTCAAGATTAGAATTGCCTTTTTTCTGTACAAGAATACTCTCCTCAGGCCCAGAGGCATGTTAAGAGGGCCTTGGTACCCTGCATGATGCAGGGTTTGACGAACTTGCCATTGAAGGCACTTTTGATTACGGAGACAGCAGATATATAGCTAGTAAAGTATGAACGCATATCCAGAATCGCTCAGAGACGGTGTTGACGTTCTTGAAGGCTACAATTGGGCTACAATTGACCGTGCCGGCACGCATGCCATGATGCAGGGGAAAGTGCAATATTTTGATTTTAAGGAGAAATAATGGCGCCCCCTGCATGACTCGAACATGCGACACCAGGTTTAGGAATGCAATAGAGGGGTAAAATCGTAAACTGGCCTCTGGCCTGGGTTTACAGCTAGTTTACTGATTTTAATAAATTTATTTCCTTCTGCCCTATCCTTCTCTTTCCTGTATTTTCTGTCCATTCCGCTGCATTCTGCTACAAAAGGGCTACAATTTGGCTACAGTCAAAATCACTTTCATTATTTTACTGCAGGCTACTACTTTGCTACTGTCAGTTTTAAGAAATTTCTGCCAATTGACACGTCACACACCTATTTTTATTGCCTGTTTCGGATACAGAAATAATGCTCGATAATTTCAATTGTGTAACACTCTTATCTCTATCAGAAATTAAAACGTCCTCCCAAGATAGAAATAACCTGCGCTCTGTCCCTGGTCTATGAGTCCCAGGCCGAGATAGAGGGGACCCAAAATCGTATCGTATCCCAGAAAGACACTCCCGGCGAACTGAAGGTTATCAAAATCGAAATCCTCCTGCCACACATTGCCTGTCTCCAGTGACCCGCCCAGGTAGAGGTCGCCGAAGAAGGACTTGCCTATCCTGTGGTAGGTGATCATTTTGCCAATGGCCATATGCTGGCCCCTGAGCTGGTTCTGTCTGAGGCCTGAAAGGTTGAGAAACCCGCCCAGCTCCAGTTCATCATAGAAAGGGAGATCTCTCCCTATCCGCGATCCTCCCTTGAGGCTCGCAATAACTGTCTGCTTTTTGAAGGTGAAAGCACCCAGCAGCGTCCCTTCGACTTTATTGTAATTCTCGTCTGAGCCCAAATCCTCAAGAGAGGAAAAGGCAGTGATCCGCGCGAAATAGCCTTCATTGGGGAAATCCAGATTATCCATCTGGTCAAGTGCTGCCTTGAAGACAATCCC
>CALZGI010000077.1 GCA_945786855.1 Thermodesulfovibrionia bacterium
ATATTCCACAAAGACATCGAAATACCTGTTCTGATCAAAAATGCCTGTATCCAGAAGTTCATATTCCGGCACCTGCATTGACCTGCTCCGGTAAACAATAGTCAAATTAGCGTAAGGGAAATCTCCCTGAGGATATTTGTACAGATACTTCATATAGGAATGGGTGGGGGTGTTATCCAGATAGTAATATAGTTCTTTCACATCTTCACCGTGATTACCTTCGCTTCCGTTCAGTCCAAACAGCCTTTCCTTTAAGATTGGATCCCTGCCGTTCCACAAAGCAATGGCAAAACATAAATACTGTTGAACATCGGATATCCCGGCGAGGCCGTCCTCACCCCAGCGATAAGTACGTGACCGTGCATGGTCATGGGGGATATAGTTCCATGCCTCCCCGTCCCCGCTATAGTCTTCCCTGACAGTTCCCCACTGACGCTCACTCAGGTAGGGCCCCCACTTTTTCCAGAAAACTTTATGGGAAGTATTTTCCGAAAGCCTTTTCTCTTCAGCTGTCTCTGATCTCTCACTCATCTGTTTTTCTCCGATTTATATGTTTCTCGCCTTTCACCCCTGTTATGTACCGTTCCTGAAAACGTTCACTTCCCATGGGCGCAGACTTATATTGAACTGATCCTGATCAGTATGAACTGTTTGCTGCTGCATTTCTTCAGTTATTATTTCGCCCCCACGAACCAGGCCGGATAAATGTATGGTGCCTGTCTGATTGCTGTCAGAGTAATTAACGACAACGAGAAGCATGCCCTTATCAGACTCCCAGAGGAAGCTGATAAAGGGACTCTGCCAGAACTCCTCACCATCGACATGAAAAAGTCTCCACTTCCCGTTGTCACGAATGCCCTCATAAAGAACAGGAAGCAGTTTCCTGTAATGTTCTTCAATAGCCGGCACAACGCGTTCGATTTCCCCTCTCCCCAACTGCACCGGCAATTTAATGCCTCTTCCCAGGTGCTGGCCAAAGTGCAGCAGCCGCGCTCCCGGCAAAGAGAGAGCAATCGATGCAGCGGCCAGAGACCGTTTCTCTCCAAAAGCGGATACTACCCTGGGTTCATCATGATTTTCAACAAACCGAACAAGTCCTTTCTGGTGGTCCCATTCTGCATGCAAATGTCCCTTAATCGACCGGGCACCTTCATGAAGCAAGCGGTCATACAATCTTTTGTCATAACAGAAATCAAACCCCTGCTGCTGGAGTTCCCATTCCATGTCCCAATACACTTCTGCCAAGAACCTGAAGTCCCGATGCACCTCTTTTACCCTTCCAATGACTTCCTGCCAGAATTCCTGTTCCAGGGACTGCCCGCTGCGCTCCCCCCAGGTCTGTTGAAAGATCCGGTCGACCAAAAGCATGGCCATATCGCACCGGACACCATCACAATATTTCCCCAACGCCCGAAGCATTTCAATGACTTTCTCCCGATAGACCCGGGAAAAAACATTGACCTGCAGCGTATCAGTCCAGGGCGGGAAATATGGGTCCTTCCCATGAGCAAATATGGAGTCGCCCCTCTTAAAGAATCCTTCCGGATTTGAGGAAAGATCCTGTTCACTCCCGCCCACAAACGCATCAGGAACTTCCTCCCCCCAGGGATGATCTACGGCAACATGATTGGGGACAAAATCCAGGATTAACATCTTTCCCAGTTTACCAAGTTTCTTTCTGACAGCCTTCAGGCCCCCAGCTCCACCGAGATGGGGATCAACAGAATAATCGTAAATGGAATAGGGAGAGCCGACCACATCCTCTTCGTTGAAGTCGGACAGGGCCTTTCTGTATTCATTCTGTAAATCAGGATGCATCACCGCAACCTTGAGGCCTTCGGGACTCCTTGTCCACACACCCATGAGCCATACCACATCAAAATATTGAGTTTCCTTCTCAAGGACCCCGGCTGGTATATTTTTCAGGGTAATTTTTTTGCCATGCTGATCGGACAGCTCCCTCAGCCATGCCCATGTATTTATCTCCAGAATCAGCGGATGTTCCGGCCATTTTATTTTATCCATCACAGGCTTCTTTCTAACAATGAACTCTCCTCTATGTTTCGCATAGTTTATGAAGAAATGAACATCAATACCCCGTTTGGAAAGAGGGGAACACAGATTAAATATTAATAATAAAAATTATGCCTTATTGATGCCCCGCCTTTTCGGCAGGACGTTTCATTTTCGTCACACTTTAGAAAAAATTTCCATAGCAGCTTCAGGCGAGGATTCTCCCGTATATTGTTTAATTCTCCATGTTTGACGATGAGTGGTTTCCTGTCCTTTTTGCAATTTAATAAGAGGAGCATGGACTTCGATTTCAAAAAAATCATATGCTGGTGAGTTATACACTTCGGCCATAGCATCGTGTGCGTATGAAGCCTGAAGATCGATGGAAAATTCCCGCATGAACGCTAATGTCTCATTTTCATCTTTTTTCTGTAAAGCCATAATGATTCCCCGGTCAACAATACCGCCAAATTTAAACCAGCTTGGATCATTGCATTGAATTTTTACCCATTCCTCTTCTGTCGATATTTTTTTGACAGCTTCTTCAATAAGACCTTCATTTTCATAGGCATGAATATTTTCTGTTTTTGCAAACAGGTACACATCAAAGGGCCGCAGCACCTGGGTGACATTCCATATTCCCTTTTGAATCTCCTGATTCGTTGTGTTACGAAATGTCTCTGTAAGAACTATGCGTTGGTCCTCATGGAGTTCAACCTGGCGGATAATCTGAAGCCCTGTTTCACGGCATACAGGGCTGACCATTTGCAATCCATTATCGATGACATGAGCAGAGTATTGACCGGCTTCGAGTTCCAGCGGCGGAATTTTTGACCACCAGGAGCTTTGCGGAGCGACCCAGGTCTTGTCTCCGCCCCAGCGGCGAAAGCCGAGGCGTTCTTTTTCGCGGGCAAGATCTGCAACGTGAGAAAAATCAAACACCTCTCCTTTGTGTTCTTCCTGTACAAATAATAATTCCTTACCAAAATAAGTGAAAGAAATTATTCGGCCGCCAATTTGAGGTGTGATGCCAAGGGATATATCACCGGTTTTTAATCTGTATCCCTTCCATCCATGGATATTTTCTTCATTCAATTTCACCTGTGAAGACTTCACGTATCCTCCTGACCGGCGGCTTCAGTTACAGGACGCAATTAAAACTGCCAGTTACATTAAACTGTAAACTGACAGTTTTGACGGGTTAATAAGGTGCTTGCGGTATTTTATGATAAACTTAGTCCTTTTCTAAAGTGATTGATATGATTTAAGTCATATTCATCACTCCCCACCGGGTGTATAAAAGTGAAATAACGTGGCAATCTAAAATCTGCTTATGAATATTCCAAAAAGAAAACTCGGGAAGACCGGAGTTGATGTAACCATTCTCGGTCTTGGCGGAGAAGGGATTCTGAGGACGTTCGGATACGATAAAGAGGCTTATGCCCTGATCAATCGGGCGCTGGACCTCGGAATCAATTACTGTGAGTCAGCACGTGCTTACTCAGGGAGTGAATCGTACTATGGTAAGGCATTGAAAGAACGACGGGGCGAGATATTTCTTACAAGTAAGTCCCATGCCCGGGACAGGAAAGGAGCGCTGGCCCACCTGCAGGAGACCCTGAAATACATGAAGACCGATCACATCGATCTCTGGCAGGTGCATGACGTGAGGACTCCCGGGGACATTGAAGAGATCTTCGCTCCAGGAGGCGCAATAGAGGCCTTCGTACATGCAAAAGAGAAGGGCCTGACACGGTTTATAGGGGTGACCGGTCATGAAAATCCGGGAATCATCAGCAGGTGCATGAGTCTATTCGATTTTGATACAGTGCTTCTGCCGCTAAATCCTGCAGAGCCGGAACATATGAGTTTTCTGGAAAATACGGTGCCCCTTGCGAACGAAAAACATATGGGAGTGATCGGGATGAAGGTCTATCTCAGGGGAGCGCCCCGGCAGCTTGATTTTATCAGCACGATGAAGCCGTTTTATGAGTTCGCGCTTTCGCAGGCCGTCTCGACAGTCGTCATAGGGTGCGATGATATTGATCAGCTTGAGGAAAACGTGCGATTCGCAAAATCATTTAAGCCGATGCCGCCGGGGGACCAGAAGAAATTTATATCATCGATTTCGCCCTATGCCCGACAGCTTATGATGTATAAACTCTGACAATATTTAAAAGAGCGTCCGTGGAGTCAATAACTGCAAGATGCAAGACCTGACCGCACGGACAGCGTCATTAACATGACATATCGATGTGTGCATCAAACCGTAATCGATAAAGGAGATATTTATGCTCACCTGGAAGAGTATTCTCACCTTTGCTGACAAAGGTACCCCAATCCCTGATCAAACTGTAACAAAAACAGACGAAGAATGGCGTGCTCAACTTACGGATGAACAGTATCGGGTCACACGCCAACATGGTACAGAGGCTGCTTTTAGCTCGGACATGTGCAGTCTTATTGAGCCCGGGGTCTATGCTTGTGTATGTTGTGCTACATTGTTATTTGATGCCGATGAAAAATTTGAATCGGGCACAGGATGGCCCTCATTTACTCAGCCCGTAAAGGAAAATGTTATCTCCTATCATGGAGACAGCGCCGATGGAATGCAACGTATTGAAACACGCTGCAATACCTGTGGAGCTCATCTGGGCCATGTATTCCCGGATGGGCCGGAACCGAGCGGCCTGCGCTATTGTATGAACGCTGTTGCGTTACAAAAAATTGAAGTTGTTTAGAAACAGCAGCCTTTGTATGAGTTCGCGCTTTCGCAGGCCGTCTCGACAGTCATCATAGGGTGCGATGACATTGATCAGCTTGAGGAAAACGTACAATTCGCAAAATCATTTAAGCCGATGCCGCCGGGGGACCAGAAGAAATTTATATCACCGATTCCGCCCTATGCGCAAGAGCTTATGATGTATAAACTCTGACAAGAATGAAAAGAGTGAAAAGGGTAAGTGCGGACGCGACACCATCCATTAATTTGTAAATTGTGCAGATAAAAGCCCACTCACAAGGCTGTGGGGATTGAATGAAAGGTACTGGCCAGCTGTTCTTTTTTTTCCTTAGAATACTGCTTAATTTCAGCTTCTCTGACTAAAGCATTTGCTCTGCCCATTTTCTTTTCTTTATAAACAACTGTAACAGGTCGTCTGTTCTGAGTATATTTTGATCCTTTTCCATCATTGTGCTGTTTTACTCTTCTTTTTATATCTTTCGTGATTCCCGTATAGAGAGTACCGTCCTTACACCTGAGAATATAGACTGTCCATCGCTCGACATTTTTACAGGATGCTGTCTTTTCCTTGACCAGCATTTGCTTAATCATGTGTTTATAGTTTGATTTCATATAACTCTGCGTTTATAGACTTATTGTAATATCATCCCTGTTATTATACAGTCATGACAAATAAACTCTTCACAATCGGATACGCTTCCTTCTCCATCAAAGACTTTGTCAGTACTCTACAGCAGCACAAGATCAATGCTTTAGTAGATGTCCGCTCTGCTCCATACAGTAAATATAAACCGGAATTCAAAAAGGACAGTTTAAATAAGTTACTGGTGGATGACAACATCTCATATATCTTTTCAGGTAAATACGTTGGTGCAAGAGTAGAAGATCCTGCATGTTATATAGACGGGAAATTAAATTACGCTCTACTGAAAAAGAC
>CALZGI010000078.1 GCA_945786855.1 Thermodesulfovibrionia bacterium
AAAAAGGGAAGAGCAGGAAGGGTATCTGCATGAACTATTAAAAATAGTGGAGGCCCATTTAAGAGCGGCCTCAATTCAGGGGAGAGTCTTCGGAAGGGTGAAACACTACTTCGGCATCTATCAAAAGATGCAAAAACAGAGAATTCCCTTTGAGCTGGTGTACGATGTAATAGCAATGAGGATAATCACCGAGACCCAGGCTGACTGTTATGCCACGCTTGGACTTATTCACTCGCTCTGGACTCCTGTGCCGGGAAGGTTTAAAGACTTTATCGGAGCGCCCAAGTCCAACCTCTATCAGTCCCTTCATTCAACGATCATCGGGCCCAAGGGTGAGAGGGTTGAGTTTCAGATCCGTACAAAAGAGATGAACCGCATAGCTGAAGAAGGGATTGCTGCTCACTGGAAATACAAGGAAGGAGATCAGGCGGATAAATTAGACGAAAAGTATATTTCCTGGATGCGGGAGTTTGTCAAGTCACAGAAAGACAATCCTGATGCGAAAGAATTCCTTGAGGCCGTCAAGGGGAACATTCTCCCCGGCGTTGTTTATGTATTCACCCCGGAAGGTGATATTGTTGAACTTTCCCAGAATGCCACCCCTGTTGATTTTGCCTACGATATTCATACTGAGGTAGGGCATCAATGCACAGGTGCAAAGGTGAACAACAGAATAGTACCTTTACGGTACAAGCTTCAGAATGGAGATACTGTAGAAATTATAACATCTCAGGGTCATAATCCCAGCCGGGACTGGCTGAAGTTTGTGAAAACTCAAAAGGCAAAGGCAAGGATAAAACAGTGGCTGAAAGTAGAGGAGAGAAAGAAGGGACTTTCTCTTGGTGAAGAACTGATGGAAAAGGCCCTGAGAAGACAACACCTGAGTCCAGCACTGGCAAAATCGAAAGAGATTCTTGAGGTCGCAAAGCCTTACAGAATTAAATCCCATGAAGATCTTTTTGTGGCTATCGGCTATGGAAGGCTTTCCGTTCATAAGATAGTCAAAAAGCTTTTACCCGAGTCAGAAAAAGTGGAAAAAGAAAAAGTGCCCTCGACAAAAGAGGAGAGAAAATCTGAAGAAGGCAAAGGGATAACCATAAAGGGTGTTGATAACATTATGTTTCACCGTGCAAAGTGCTGTTACCCCGTGCCGGGAGAAATGGTGACGGGTTTTGTAACCAGGGGCAGAGGGGTGTCGATACATGTGGTGAACTGCCCGACTCTTGATACCCATACAGTAGACAGTGACCGTCTCGTTGACGTTGAGTGGAGCGGAGACGGTGAGTCGACGTATACAACAAAGGTCCAGGTACTGACCGTTGATAAGCGGGGACTTCTGGCCGAATTAAGCGCGATCCTTTCGACGAATAATATTAACATCAGCCATCTTGATGCTTCTGCAACCCATGAAAAACAGGCCCTGTTTAATTTTATCCTTGAGATTAAAGGCAAGAGCCAGCTTGACCAGATCATGACTAAAATGTCCCAGATAAGTGGAGTTATCGAGGTGAAAAGAGTCCAGACCTGAAACATGACCGCTGTATGCAGACTTTATGATTGTCCGATAATAATAATTTATGAGCAACCCGTCCCTTAATTATGATATCTATGAAAGCCCCGTCGGCTTGATTTATCTTGTCTTTTCCGGTAAAAATCTATGCAATGTCTCTTTCCGCAAACCTTCAGATACGCCATTTAAAAAAGGATCGGCTCCAGAGAGATTCATCAAAGAGCTGAAATTATATTTCAGCGGGAAACTGAAGGATTTCGGCCAGGAAGTCAGGTTTCTGACCGGGACGGACTTTGAGAAAAAGGTATGGAGCTCATTGAAGAAAATCCCATTTGGTGAAACAAGGTCGTACAAATGGGTAGCGGAGAGTGTTGGCAGTCCCAAGGCTGTGCGGGCGGTTGGCAGGGCGCTTTCAAAAAATCCTGTTCCTGTCGTCATGCCCTGCCACCGGGTTATTGAATCGGACGGATCTATCGGGGGGTTTGCTTCGGGTGTGCAAAGAAAGAGGCGGCTTCTTGATATGGAATATTATTCAAAACAGCAATTAGAACAGAATGGCTGAAATATTGACTTCCCTTAAAAAAAGGGACGAACACGGGGTGTGCTGTCCATAATATGGAATAGAGCAGGATTCACTATTGTCCAACCATAACCAGAACGTGCCTGCATTCAAATGCATTTCCACCAATGCTCTGCAGGGCCTGTTCATAAGCCGTCCGGATTTTCTTTGCATTCACATTCAGCAGCAGGCCGATCTTTTCACAGGTCTTGAACAGAGAGATGGTTTCAATGTCAATAACTTTGCTTGAATCCAGCTTGTCTTTATATTTCTCATAAAAGTCTGAGAGCTGCTGCATGTTCTGTTGGTGTCTGTTTTTTAAATGTTCAACAAGGGGAGTAATGGCAAGGGTGTTTTTGTTGACACTGAAGTCTTCCTTATCGACGATTAACTTTCTGTCGAGTTTGCTCAGGAAGGTTGAGAAAAATGCTGATTCATCTTTCTCAAGGGACGCTGTATTTAAAATAATTTTTTTTGTCTTTTTCTGTGGGAACATCTGCCGGAGCTTTTCTGTCTTCGTGTCAAATTCATTCGTGATGAGGTCCTTCAGCTGCTCTACATAATTTTTGGCTCCCGACATGGCCTGTTTTACTGACCGTATGCCGTATAATCCTACCACTGCATAGAAGAAGTCAAAGCGCGACAGGTTGCGGAGCACGGCTCCCCAGGAGTAAAACTTTGCCATTGCCTTCAGCGTTTCCACGTGAAGTTCATAGGCGGTCATCAGCGTGGGTTCAAACACTGCATGGTGAGCGTCATATTTGCTCCAGTCAGTGTGGAGGAGCCGTCCCGAACTCTTCAGGTCTTCGAAAACGGGGGTTCCAGGAAGAGGGGTGAGTATCATAAACTGGATTGATTCAATATTGAGTTTTTTGGCGAAGTTCGCAGTATTTTTTATCGTCTCGATATCGTCTGTATCAGAACCCAGGACAAACATCCCATGGATGTTTATATTGTGTCGTTTGACAATTCGTATTGAGTTTTCGATGTCGGCAAGTCCCTGCCCCTTGTGATATAAATCGAGCGTTTTGGGGTTAATGGACTCAAACCCGATAAAAACCGCGAAGCATCCGGCCTTTTTCATCAGCTTCAAAAGCTCAGGGTCTTTGGCTACGTCAGTTCTTACCTGAGCACTCCATTCGAATTTTATATTCTTGTCGATGATAGTTTTCAATAATTCCTTGGTCCTTTTTTTGTTGGCAGCGAAATTATCATCAATGAAAAATACATGCCCCTTTTTGGGTGCTGCCGCCTGAATCTCTCCGAGAATGCGCTCTATAGATTTAAAACGGTATTTTCTGCCGAACATGGGAATGACGGAGCAGAACTTGCAGCCGAAGGGGCATCCCCTTGAGGTTGCAATAGGCACGACCCTGGCCTTGTCCCACTTGTACACCAGGCTGAAGTCCGGAATTGGCGCACTATCAAGATTTTGAACCAGTTCCCTGTCAGGATTATGGACCAGCTCGTTCCGGGAGTTTCTGAAGGACAGACCCTTTATCCCGTCGAGAGGTTTACCTGCTTCCATATTTTCAATCAATTCAACGAGCGTTTCTTCCCCTTCGCCTCTGACGACATAATCGGCATATTGCAGACTCTCATCAGGCAGGAAGGTGGTGTGCGGCCCTCCAAGTGCAACCGGAATTCCCCGTTTTTTAAATCTCTCGGCGAGCTGGAAGGCACGGTTCGCTGTCGATGTTATTGAAGATATGCATACCATGTCAGCATCATCATACAGGTTCCATGGAGGCGGTGCTATATCCT
>CALZGI010000079.1 GCA_945786855.1 Thermodesulfovibrionia bacterium
ACCGGTATCACCGGCAGCGGCAAGTCAACCACGCTGGCTTCAATGATTAACATAATTAATCACACAAAACCATGTAAGATCGTCACCATTGAGGATCCGATCGAATTTCTTCATACCGAGATCAAATCCTCTATTATCCAGCGGGAAGTTGGACCTGACACAGAGAGTTTCTCGCTTGCCCTGCGTGGTGCCCTGCGCCAGGACCCGGATATTATCCTTGTAGGTGAGATGAGAGATACCGTGACCATTGAAATAGCATTAAAGGCAGCTGAAACCGGTCATCTCGTCCTGTCAACAGTCCATACCACGGATGCAGCAAAGACAATACACAGGATCATCAGTGCCTTTGACTTAAGCGAACAGCAGGCAATAAGAGTCAGACTGGCAGATGCGCTGAAAGCTGTTATATCTCAGCGGCTGCTTAGTCGGAAAGACGATACAGGACGGGTAGCAGTGCTTGAAATAATGCGAAATACCCTGACAATTAAAGACTGCATTGAAAATCCCGATAAAACAGATTCTATGACAGATTATATGAAATCCGGGAGAGATCAGTATGGCATGCAGACCTTTGATCAGCATTTGATGGACTTGTACAATCAGGGGATAATAGACCTTGAGAAAGCCAAGTCAGCTGCTACCAGCCCTTCTGACTTTGAACGTGATGTGGTATTTTCATAGCACATATGTGGTGAGCTGGTACGTCCTGCAGTAATAATCAACTCCTTTCATTTAGAACATCCACTCGTAAATCGTAAATCTCTATTCGTTATTCTCTTTTCACCCTTTGTAAATCGTATATCGTCAACCTGCCTGCCGGTAGGCAAGGTCGCTACTCGTCATTCTCTTTTTATTCATTATTATTCATAATGCATAATTTGAAGTTAGTTATGATTGTCACAATAAAAAATCTAATCCTTTCCCCCCAAACATGAAATGAAGAACGGAAATTGACGATCGCCGAGTCACGAATGACGAATGACGAACCTGTATTACTGCGTAATCACTGCTCAACGGTTAGCCGACGGTTAATGCACAGAACACGATATGCCCCCGGCTCCTGTGGAAAAATTTAATGTATACCGTAAATAGTCCCAAGCAGCCAGGAATATGACAGCCACAGTATCAACACCAGTGGAATCCCCACCTTCAGAAAATCATTGAAGGTGTATTCCCCTGCACTCATGATGAGCAGATTTGTTTTGTAGGCCATGGGCGTTGCGTAGCTCAAATTCGATCCAAATAATACCGCCAGTACAAACGGTTCGGCAGGTTGCCCCATTTGAGCGGCAATGGAGATGGCAATAGGGGTGCCGATGACCGCTGACGCATTGTTTGAGACAATGTTGGTGAGGATTGCCATCAAAAGGATAAGTCCGCTGATCACGAAGGCTGGTGACGCACTGCCGGCCAGGGACATAAAAAGCAGGGCAAGGTAATCCGCACCCCCGGTTTTCAGTAATGCAACCCCAAGGGCCAGACTCGCGACAACGATCAGGATGACCTGCACGCTGAGGGCACTCGTGGCATCTTTCCACCCGAGACATCCGAAGAGAATCATTAACAGCGCCCCGAATGATGCACTGACAGCAATCGGCAGTATCCCCAGGGCTGCCGTTACCACGATACCTGACATAATGATCAGTGCCAGCGGGGCCTTTCTGGAGATAGGCAAATCTGTGGTGGCATCGAGCACCAGGAAATCCTTCTCCTTTTTAAGTCCGGCAATCTGTTCCCTGGGCCCCTGGACCAGGAGAATGTCCCCGGCCATCAGCCGGATATCGCCAATTTCATTGTATACTTTTTCCAGATGCTTTCCAGCCCTGCTGATGGCCAGAATAATAATTCCATACCGGTCTGAAAATCGTAAATTACGGATGGTATTTCCCTGCAGAAACGATCCCTCTATGACAACGATTTCCGCGATCTGCTGGTCCTCGGCTGTAAGAGGGTGTTCATCATTCACCGGATTCTCCCCCCGCTCGTCATCCTGATAGAGCGTTCCCTCAAGCACCTTTTCGAACTCTTTGAGGTGATCGGGAGTATCACGCACAATGAGGTGATCTCCGGCCTTAAGCACCACGCTCGGAAACGGTATCATGAAGTTGCTGGGACCCCGCTCGACACTCGAGACCTTCATGGCCCCGTCAACTTTCTTTAGGGCCTCGCCAAGCGTTTTTCCCTCAACCGGGCTCCCTTCCAATATCTCCAGGTGGGCAGTGAACACCCTTGGAGACGTGTCTGCCAAAGCCAGGTCCCTGTCAGGTATAATGCGGGGCGCCACAAGCCAGAGATAGGCGATCCCAACGCTGCCGGCCGCTAATGCAGGCACCAGAAAATCAAACATCTCAAGCCGTTTCAAACCCATTTCCGCTGCAACAGAGACGACAAGCAGGTTGGTGGACGTCCCGATGGTGGTGCAGGTCCCGCCCAGCAGGGTAGCAAACCCCATGGGCATTAAAACCGACGAGGCCTTTGTATCGGTTTTGATTGAAATACTTATCAGGATAGGAAGAAACAGCACGACAACAGGAACATTATTGATAAAAGCGCTGATAAAGGCACTGACCAGGAGCGTTAACAACAGGGAGAAATGGGGACTAATCTTCCAAAGGCGGACTAATGCCCTGACCACAGGCTCAAGGGCCCCGGTCCGAGAAATACCCTGGCCGGCTATCATCAGGGCACATACAGCAACCAGCGCCTCATGCCCGAATCCATGAAAAAAATCCACGGCGCGTAATGCTTTGCCCTCTGACTGGAAGGGAAACAGCTCAAACCCCACGGCAAGACCGATAAGAACCATGAAACTGGATGATTCGAGCGGTATTTTTTTACGTGTAAATAAAAAAAAAGCAAGGACGGTGACCAAAATCACTGCCATTGCATGTACATTTGGAGGAGCGGGAAGATCCATCAATAAAACCTCATTTTTCAGTAAAACAACGGCGATATTGCCACTCAGCTTCTATACACATTCGTCCACAACACTTGTACGGCCCCATTCACTTAACCTCTTCAAACCAGTACCCGCATTGTCCTCCGGCTGCAGCCACATCATCAATATCTCTCTGGTCTATTACGAAAAGCTTGCAGACATCAGGCCTGCCTTTCATATACGTCAGGCATAGGTTCTCTGAGGTGAGCAGGGGGCACCTGAACGCCAGAGAGCAGCACCGCGCACATTGACGGCACTCTCCCCTCCGTAATTTCAACTGGCTCTGGATATAGTCCTTTTTAAACTGAATAAGATAGAACCGCCTTATCTTTCCGATTATATGATTAACGAAACGTTTCATTTTCATTGTATTACTATATATATTCTGCTGAAGAGCTGGTTGTCCGGGATCAATCATTGCCCTCCTGAGAAATTTGTGTATTTCAAAAATCAATTGCCTTTCAGATTAAGATACAACCCTGTTACCTTGACCCCCTGTCGGAGTGACCCGTACCGGGAATCCTTTCGATTATAGCAACTTTTCAGAAATTGCTCCAACTTTATATATTGTTTTCAGGTGATAGTCAAGCTTTTTTTTGACATACATACGCAGGCAATGTATCCATTGCCCCTGCTTTGACAAAAAACAGGAACAGTGTATTATTTATGTAACAGAACAAACTTGGAGGTGTTTAATGAAATCACAAAGCCATTCCCTTTCTCTTATGTTGTCTGCATTAATCTTGATAACTGTTTTTGCTCTGACTGACAGTCATGCAGTTCATGAACTGTTTAAGAGCATTGATGGAAATACAGATGGAAAGATCAGTGAAAAAGAATTCTCCGAAGACATGAAAGAACATGTCTTTCAAAAAATGGATGCGGATGACGATAACATGATAGAAAAAGAGGAATGGAAGGGAGTGGATAATATAT
>CALZGI010000080.1 GCA_945786855.1 Thermodesulfovibrionia bacterium
AATAATCCGAGAAAACCCCTGTTAAACAGGGCCATTCAGAGCCAGTACCCGCCGGGATCAACCTTTAAAATAGTGACAGCCATAGCTGCCCTTGAAGAGGGGCTGATAACAGAGTATACGAATCACTACTGCAAAGGGTCGATTCACTTTGGAAGAGTGTTCAGGTGCTGGAAGTGGGCGGGACATGAAGATGTTAATCTTCTAAAGGCTATTGTCGAATCCTGCGATGTTTACTTTTACGAAATTGCAAAAGAACTGCATATAGACAGGCTGGCACACTATGCATTCGGGTATGGTCTTGGAAGACGTACGGGAATCAAGCTTGATGGAGAGGTGTCTGGAATTGTTCCAACGAGCGCATGGAAGCTTCAAACAAAAAAGGAAAAATGGTACAGAGGAGAAACTCTGAATACTGTGATCGGACAGGGGTACCTGTCTGCGACCCCGATTCAGATGGCGAGAGTCATGGCGACTGTTGTGAATGGAGGCAAACTGTATGAACCTTTCCTGTTGATGAATTCGCGGACGAAGGCTCAGGCGGAAGGTGTTGTGAAAATAAATCCGAAACACATCAAGTTGATCAAGAAGGCCCTGAGAGCTGTTGTAACAGATAAAGACGGAACAGGCCGGCAGGCAGATTCAGAACTGGTGGATATCGGCGGGAAGACCGGAACAACCCAGGTGGTAGGAGGCGTGACAAAGCAGAAAGATCTGCCTGAAGGACACAAGGATCATGCCTGGTTTGTTGCATTTGCACCCATGGACAGACCGCAGATTGCTGTCTCCGTATTTGTTGAACACGGCGGCCATGGAAGTACAGAAGCCGCTCCCATAGCGAAAAGAATCATTGATGCCTATTATAAGAGGGACAAGCAGATCAAGGCAGGGATGGATGGTTGATGTCCATCTGAGTGAAGGAGTTATTTTTTTGGTATCACCATATGTGTGTCTTCCTCAACAGATAATTTTATCAGGCTTGAGAAGCAGATGATTGATCGCAGACTGATTGCCAACTTTGACTGGAGTATTCTTCTGATGGCTCTTGTCCTGTCCCTCATAGGGGTAATGACAATATACAGCGCAACGAGGCCCATCCTTGAGGCTGCTCAAAAAACCTATTATATGAGGCAGCTGTACTGGATTGCTCTGAGCCTGATTACCTTTTTCGTCCTGGTGAGCATTGACTACAGATGGTATGTTAAGTTTGCTTATTTTATTTTTTTCTTCGGCATTGTCCTGCTCGTTCTGGTTCTTGTCATCGGAAGGAAAGGGATGGGGGCCCAGAGATGGATTAACCTTGGATTTCTGTCTTTTCAGCCATCAGAGTTTTTTAAGGTATTCTTTATACTCGCTCTATCCCGTTACCTCTCATATGTTAAGCCCGGAGCGGGGCTTGGTTTTAAACAACTTCTGAAAATGGTTTCTCTCTTCGTTATTCTCCCCGCGATCCTTATCCTTAAACAGCCTGATCTTGGAACTACATTGATTCTCTTTTTTATCTTTATTGCAATGATTCTTTTTGCAGGCATCAGAAAAAAGATATTGTTGACTGTCCTTGTTCTTAGTCTCATCTCGATGCCCGTGGCCGGTAAGTATCTCTGGGACGGGTTGAAGGAGTATCAGAAGATGAGGATAATAGCGTTCATAGATCCCCAGGCAGATCCTCAGGGGGTGGGGTATCACATAAATCAATCAAAGATATCTGTCGGCTCGGGGGGATTTTCCGGGAAGGGCTACATGAAGGGAACGCAGGGGCCCTACAGATTCCTGCCTGAAAAGCATACAGATTTCATTTTTTCAATTTTTGCGGAAGAGTGGGGTTTTACGGGTAGTCTGGTTTTGTTTATGATGTACTTTTTTATTATATGGCGGGGGTTTGATACAGCAGAGAAAGCGAGGGACCGGGAGGGGTGTTTTCTGGTACTTGGCGTCACGTTCATGTTTGCTTTATATTTTTTCATCAATGTTGGCATGACCCTCGGAATGTTGCCGGTTGTGGGTGTTCCTTTGCCTTTAATGAGCTACGGCGGTACAGCACTGCTTTCAAATTTTCTGGCCCTGAGCATTATTGAAAATGTTCGAATGCGAAGGTTTGCACTTTATTACTGAATGAACGGGTAAATAATAAATGCTTGTCAAGCTCATTGAATTTATAGGTGCTGTTACGGAAAGGCCCCTTCAGGGTCTCGGCAGGATAATTCTTCTTCTGTCGGCGACGCTGAAGCAGATGTTCAGGCCCCCTTCTGACCTGAGGAATATTTTCAAACAGATGCTTGAAATAGGAGTCAATTCTCTTCCTGTCGTACTTATAACAGCACTGTTCACAGGAATGGTCCTGGCACTGCAGAGTTACACCGGTTTTAAACGATTCGGGGCAGAAGGGCTCGTGGGGACCGTTGTAGCTCTTTCCATGACCAGGGAGCTTGGCCCTGTATTATCCGCGCTTATTGTTACGGGACGTGCGGGAGCTTCCATCGCAGCTGAACTGGGGACCATGCGGGTGACCGAGCAGATTGACGCCCTGGAGGCCATGGCCACAAACCCTGTCAAGTATCTCGTGGTTCCCCGATTTATTTCAGGGGTGATCATGCTTCCTGCACTTGCGGTTGTGACTGATATTGTGGGTATATTAGGCGGCTATATGGTGAGTGTTCTCCTGCTCGGGACGAATGCAAAATCTTATCTGCGGGCCACCTGGAATTTCCTTGAGGTTCAGGACATTTACAGCGGTCTTATCAAAGCCTGCTTTTTTGGTGCGGCATTTACGCTTATCAGCTGCTACAAGGGTTTTTACACAAGGGGGGGAGCTGAAGGTGTGGGGAGGGCAACGACGGGTGCAGTTGTATATTCATCAATGACAATCCTCATATCAGACTACTTTCTGTCGGCATGGTTATTTAAATGATTGAAATGAGGGATGTACATAAATCATTTGATAGGAAAATAGTCCTTCAGGGTGTCAATCTGAAAGTTGAAAAAGGTGAGAGCCTTGTTGTTATTGGAGGGAGTGGATCAGGGAAGAGCGTCCTTTTAAAACACATAATCGGTCTCCTTGACCCCGATAAAGGTTCGGTCCTGGTGGACTCCGTGGAATTGTCAGGCCTTGACGAAGGAATGCTGAATGATGTGAGAAAAAAATTCGGCATGCTCTTTCAGTCAGCAGCCCTGTTTGACTCAATGAAAGTCTGGCAGAATGTGGGGTTCGGCCTTAAGCGTCACACGGGAATGACCGAAAAAGAAATCAGAGACGTTGCAGTCCGCAAGCTCCGGATGGTCGGGCTTGTCGGTATTGAAGATGTTATGCCGTCGGAGCTGTCGGGGGGTATGCGAAAAAGGGTCGGGCTTGCACGGGCCATTGCCATGGAGCCGGAGATTCTTCTCTACGATGAGCCCACAACAGGACTTGACCCAATAATGGCGGATGCCATAAATGATCTGATAATTAAAATGAGAGAAAGAATGAATGTAACCTCTGTGACTATCACCCATGACATGAAGAGTGCATACAAGATTGCGGATACAATAGCCATGCTTTATAATGGGGTGATTATTGCACAAGCTTCACCTGCCGAGATTCAAAATACTTCAGACCCTGTTGTCCGTCAGTTTATAGAAGGCCGGGCAGAGGGCCCGATAGTACTGGAAGGGATAGATAATGAGTAAATCATCAACAGAGTTGAAAGTCGGGCTCTTTGCAATAATCGTTATTGCCTTTCTTACATACATGACGTTCAAGGTCGGCAGCCTGCCGCTTATATGGGAACAGGGATACCGCCTTTATGTGGAATTTGACGATATTAGCGGGCTTGACGAGCAGTCACGGGTTCTGATTGCAGGCGTTGAAGCGGGTGTTGTTGACGATATTCAGCTGATAGAAGGAAAAGCAAAGCTTACGCTTCTCATAAACCCCAACATAAAGATCTACAGAAATGCAAAGGCTTTTCTGCGAATGTCGGGCCTCCTGGGGACCAGAACTCTCACGCTGTCAACAGGGAGCCCCGATGAGCCAATAATTGGAAACGGAGACACGATAGTGCATGCAGTGCCTGCCGCCGATATCGGGATGCTTGCTGATCAGCTCACCACGGCCGCTGTATATCTGAAAGATTTAACAGGGAACCTGAACAGGATACTGGGCGACACCCAGAGAGAAGAGATAAAGGAATCGATTACCAACCTGAAAATCGTTACTGGCAATCTTAAGGAACTGTCGATGGATAACAAAGAACCCCTGAGCCGGATCGTTGCCCAGCTTGATACCTTTACGCGGGCACTCAGTGAAAAGGGCCCTGACTTTATGGATGACATGAGCACAATGGCAAAAAATCTTGGAGATAAGGGGCCTGACCTGATTGAGAACCTGAACACAGCGGCCAGGGAACTCAAAGAAGTTATTGCAGAAAACAGAAGTACCCTGAAAGACAGTATGGAGAATATCAAGACTGTTTCTCAGTCTGCAACCAATATTGCCCGCAGAATTGAACAGGGAGAGGGAACACTGGGAAAACTCATGAAGGATGATACGCTGTACGACTCTTTGACGAATGTGTCGCAGGAGGTGGAGAAGTCATTTGACTATGTGGGACGGCTCAGGACTTATCTGGATTTTCACACTGAATATAACTTCGAAGTGTCTGAGTGGAAGGGGTACTTTGACCTTACACTGCGGCCCAGTGAGGACAAGTACTACATACTCGGTATAGTCACTGATCCGGTCGGTTCCGTTGACACCACTGAAACTACCATAAACGGTGTTACGACAGTCGAAGAAGAAGTGAAGTCCAGCGAAATTGAGTTTACGGCACAGTTTGCAAAAAGATTCCAGGATTTTGCCCTCAGGATCGGGTTAATGGAAAGTACCTTCGGGGTCGGGGCCGATTATTTCTTTGATAATGAGAGAGGCAGAATAAAATTTGATATATGGGACTTTGATGCCGATGAAGTGAATTCGGATGATGCTCATGCTCGAGTAGGAATTGATTACAATTTTTTTAGATTTATATTTGTCAGTGGGGGCGTTGACAATCTTTTCAATGAAGACCGCAGGGGGCTTTATCTTGGCGGGGGAATAAAATTAGAGGATAAAGACCTCAAATACCTCTTGGGAAGCACTCCAAATATATCGTTCCGATAATCAGACTGTATACGATGCTGCACTGTCTGCTTTCTACTGCCTGATCAGGCAGGCTGTCTGACAGATTATTCCCCTTGATTTCGGGACGACATGGTTGATTTCCGCGAATAATCCCAAAACAAAGAACTTGTAACACACGAATAACATGTGTTTCCGATATCCATCAGGAAATACGCACTTCAACAGGCATGGTGTAAAACTGCTGACCTGTGATGCATAAAATAAGTTGCAAGAATAAGGTATACTATTAAGCTATAATTCAAGATATTTTGAGGAGATAGTTCCTGAATGATATACAAAATGAGACAGTATCTTTTATTCTTTGCGGCCCTTTTGGTGCTCATGTCCGGGTGTTCCCCCAGGGAAGTTACAAAAAGGGATGAGTCGCCCGTGTCGTCTCCTCCGGTCAGCAATGAAACACCGGATGATGTTTCTTCCAATGTTCATAGGGTAAGAGATCGTGTTCTTGAGTATTTCAGTCCTCTCAGCGGCAGTGTTGAACATGTTGAAAATGGTCTTGTCAGGATCAGCCTTGGAAATGATGGGTCTGTCAAAAAGGGTATGCGTTTTTCTGTGTTCAGCCAAAGTGAACCCTTTTATCACCCTGTTACAAATGAACTGATCGGCAATGCGGAAAATTATGCCGGAAGGATTGAGGTGCAGAGCGATTCTGCCGGAGATGGCGAGTACCTGTGCAGGATTATCAACGGTGACATACATCCCGGCGACAGGGTGCGGATCAGTTCTTCCAGGGTGAAACTTGCTTTTTTCCAGGACAGGAAGGCCAACTGGAACATGTCTGAAGCTTTTTACGATTCTCTGAATGATTCCGGACGGTTTGAGATATCCAGTTCATATACTCCTGATTATTCCCCTGAGACATTATCAAAACTTGCCCGGGACCTTGGCGCCGAGGCTGTTCTTATGTTCTCAACCCATATTAAAGATAAACAGAGGGTGATGAGCATTGTACTCTACTGGGCTGAGGACGCCGAGATGTTCGGACAAATTCAAGATGCAATGAGTGAAGATATTTCTGGAATAGCGTCATCTGATGAGGAGTTTTTTGTTACAACCTTTTCGGACAGTGAGCCATGGAGGCGCTTCAGGCTCCCGGGAGGCAGTCTGATATCCATGGGAGACGTGAACGGAAACGGATCCGATGAATTTGTGGTGAGTGACGGCAGACGTGTCCGTATTTACAGTTTCGAAGATGAGCTGCGGGAACTGTGGCAGATAGAGGCAAAAGGGGACGGGAGTCACCTGTCCCTGGATATAGTTGACCTGAACGGGAACGGGAGGGCCGAGATATTTGTAACCTCCGTTGTGAATGCAGGAAATATCAGTTCTGATGAACATGAGGTGTTTGCCGAAGACGTTTATTTACAATCATTTGTAATTGAATATGACCCTTCAGAAGGGTATAAAAGAATGAAGGAAAACATGCCTTTTTTCCTGAGAGTTATGGGTGATACCCTGCTGATGCAGCGTTTCAACCGGAACAGGATATTCAGCGGGCCCGTGTACCGAGGGATGTGGACGGGGACGAATTATGAACCCGGGGAGCCCCTTGCATTGCCTGATAATACGAATATCTATGGATTCACCTATGTTGACTGGAAGAATGAAGGACTACGTGACCTCATGACGTACGGTGACGATGGATACCTTTATCTTTACGATGAAAACGGGAATTTAAAGTGGAGAAGCACCAAGTCGCTCGGGCCCTTTACCTTTACCTATGAAAGCAAGACCCAGTCAATTGTCAACCCTTCGGTGAAGTGGTCTGTCAAAGGGAGGCTTGCAACAGTGAGGACAGATCGTGGACAGGAAGTAGTGGCCGTCAGCAGGGAATCCCTGCTTCCCGCCATGCCGGGAATCGGAACGCATAAAGCCAATGTCTATTCCTTGTGGTGGAGTGAAGGCGGGATGGAGAAAACCCTGGTCCTGAAAGAAGTGGACGGAGCAGTGTCAGACTACTGGATACAGGGAAGAGACCTGTTCCTTATTGCCAAGGGCAGCCTGTTCTCAGTGATCGGGAGAGTTGCAGAGGGAGAATTTTCCAAAAGCAGCATTCTTTACTATTACAAATTTGCGCCGCTGGAAGAGGAAAACTGATTCCTGATGCAGAGCCTTGTTTGAATCGCAGATACGAATATGAAACTTAAACATGCAGCGCTGATTATGGACGGGAACGGCCGCTGGGCAAAATCGAGGGGCCTCCCCCGGATTGAAGGACACCGGCAGGGCGTCAAGAGGGTGAATGAGATAATAGATACGGCCCTTGAACTGGGTCTGAAAGCAGTTACATTCTATACCTTTTCGATGGAAAACTGGCAGCGCCCCAGGACTGAGGTGAATGCCCTTATGGGCCTGCTGAAGACCTTTGTGAAAAGCGAAATGCGCAGGCTTCATGAACAGAATGTTGTGTTCAGGGCAGTTGGTGATATCGACAGGCTGCCTCCCGGCGTGCGCACATTGATGAGAGAATTTGAAGATCTTACAAAAAAAAATAAGGGGTTGATCGTCTCAAGCGCACTGAGCTACGGGGGAAGATCGGAAATAATCAATGCGGTACAGAATATGATTGAAAAAGGTGTCCGCCCGCTGGAGGTGGATGAAAAACTGATGGAGTCTTTTCTTTATACTGCAGGGATTCCTGATCCTGACCTTATAATACGGACAAGCGGAGAGATGAGGCTGAGCAACTTTCTCCTCTGGCAGGCAGCATATTCTGAATTTTATTTTACTGATGTGCACTGGCCTGACTTCGGCAGAGATGCGTTCATTGCAGCTCTCAGTGATTACAGAAGCAGAGAGAGGAGGTTTGGGGCGTTAAGCCGGAAGGCTGCAACATAATCTTTATAATGGAAAAGGAAAATAAAAACAGTTCACTCATCAAAAGACATGTTGTTGCGGTGCTCATACTGCCCCTGTTTATTGCCTACATATATTACCTGCCTCCTTTCCCCTATTTCCTGGCCTTGCTCATCGTTGCCTCAGCGGCTGCCATGTGGGAATTTTTTGTGATGTATAAAGTTCCTGCCAGCCTTTCTGTTATCGGGGTACTTATGGGATCACTGCTGATTTACTTTTCATGCCGGTATCCCGAATTTCTTTTGAGCACTATTTTCATCAGCCTTTTTATCCTGCTTCTGTCGAGGCTTTTTCTTGCAGCTTCACCGTCGGGTGCCTTGAAAGAAACGGGTCCCCTCGGGGTAGGGCTGTTGTATGTGGGGCTGTTCCTCAGTTTTCAATGGTTTCTGAGAGCAGAATCTCTCGGCATGGAATATATATTTCTCCTTTATACCGCGGTCTGGCTTGCTGACGGAGGAGCTTTTTATATCGGGACCTATATGGGGAAAAACAAGCTGTACCCGTCAATCAGTCCGAATAAAACCTGGGAAGGGGCATTTGGAAGCCTCCTCGGAGGGGTACTGGGGGCTGTCATTATCAGAAGTATTTTTGACATGCCGGGCATCTCCTTCGGCGGTGTTGCCGTGATTGGTGCAGCTATGGGAGTAACGGCACTGCTGGGCGACCTGATCGAGTCAATGTTCAAGAGAGACGCAGGGGTCAAGGATTCCAGTGTGATTATTCCCGGGCATGGCGGTGTACTTGACAAGCTCGACGGCCCGCTTGTTGCAGGTCCTGTCCTTTATTTGATTGTGAGGTGCTTTTGAGGAATCTCTCCATACTTGGATCAACTGGGTCGATCGGTAAGAATACCCTTGAAGTAGTATCCAGACACAGGGACAAATTCAGAGTTGCTGCCCTGGCGGCGGGGAATAATGTGGAACTTCTTGAGGCGCAGATCAGAGAGTTTCAGCCTGATACAGTTGCCCTGTTCGATAAATCTGCCGCTGAAAGGCTCAGGGGAAAAAATCTCCCTGTCGAGATACTTGCGGGTGAGCAGGGGATAACTGCTGTTGCAACCCTCGAAGGCGTGGATATGGTCGTGTCTGCCATTGTGGGCTCTGCAGGCCTTGTCCCTACCTATGAAGCAATAAAGGCGGGAAAAGACATCGCTCTTGCGACAAAAGAGGCGCTTGTGATGGCAGGGAACATTGTGATGTCAGAGGCGGCGAAAAGAGGTGTCAGCATTATCCCTGTTGACAGTGAGCACAGTGCCGTTTTCCAGTGTCTGGATGGAAAGAGGATGGAGGAGATAGAAAAAATTGTTTTAACGGCATCGGGCGGGGCTTTCCGTAACAGGAGTGTCCAGGAACTTCAGAATGTGACTCCTGCCGAGGCGTTAAATCATCCCAACTGGGATATGGGGAAGAAGATTACCATAGATTCGGCGACGCTGATGAACAAGGGGCTTGAAGTAATTGAAGCGTACTGGCTCTTTAATGCGCCCTTAGACAAAATTGGAGTTATTTTACATCCGCAGAGTATAATTCATTCAATGGTTAAGTTTATTGACGGCAGTGTTATTTCCCAGATGTCTGTGCCGGACATGAAGGGCCCCATCAGTTATGCCCTGTCGTACCCGGAACGGTTCGCACATGTTCTGCCTTCACTCGATCTGGCGGAAGTGGGAGAGCTGACCTTTGATGAACCGGACCTGGAGAAATATCCTGCCCTTGCCCTGACCTTTCAGGCCCTGAATGAGGGCGGGACCATGCCCTGCGTTCTGAATGCTGCAAATGAAATTGCCGTTGAGGCTTTTCTCGGCGAAAGGATCCCATTCATGGATATCCCCCGCATTGTGTCTGATACCATGTCAGCCCACGAGGTCACAAAGGGGGAGACTATAGAGGAAGTGCTCGCTGCTTCAGAATGGGCGAAAGGGAAGGCCGGTGAATTCGTAAAAAATGGAAACGAAAAATAAGAATGGAGATAATATAATATGGCAGTAATTTGGGCAGTAATTCTCTTTGGTTTACTCATTTTCTTTCATGAGCTTGGTCATTTTATCGTGGCGAAACTGGTAGGGGTCAAAGTCTTGAAGTTCTCCCTGGGGTTCGGTCCGAAGATACTGGGGAAAAAAATCGGCGATACGGAATATCTGCTTTCGGCAATACCTCTCGGAGGATATGTCAAACCCCTCGGAGAGGAACCGGGAGAGGAAATCAATGAAGCGGACAAGCTGCGGGCATTCAATTACCAGCCTGTCTGGAAAAGGATTGCCATTGTGGTGGCAGGCCCTGTCTTCAATCTTGTCCTTGCTTTCCTCATATTTACGGTGTTCCTCGGGTTAAAGCTTCCTGTCGCCATACCTGAGCTGGACAGCATCACCACCACGATTGAAAATGTCTCCGACGACTCGCCGGCAATGGAAGCGGGGATGCAGAGCAATGACGTGATTGAGTCCATTGACGGGAAAGATGTGCACGACTGGAATGAAATGGCGGAGGTGTTTTCGCAGAACCCGGGGAAAGAGCTGAGCCTTAAAGTACGGAGAGAGGGAAGCCTGATAGATATTGCCGTTACTCCCAAACCGACTACCGTGAAAAACGAAGATGGTGAAGATATTGTAATTGGCAGGATCGGGATCTCCAAGAAACTGGATGCACAGGTCATCGAGAGTACAAGCATATTGTCCGCTCCCTTTAAAGGCATACAGGCCGTCTATGGATGGTGTGTCCTTACCCTCGAGGTTGTGGTCAAGCTCTTTACCGGGGGCCTGTCCGCGAAGCAGATCGGAGGACCCATATTAATAGTGGATGCTGCTGCCAAGGCAGCTTCGGTGGGGGCCTTTACCTATTTTAATTTTATTGCCATTATCAGTATCAACCTTGCTATTTTAAACCTGCTGCCTGTGCCCGTACTGGACGGGGGGCATGTCATGTTTCTCTCGATTGAAGCATTGAGGGGCAAGCCGCTGAGCGAGAAGATCATGATTCTGGCGAACAAGATCGGCATGTCACTGTTGCTGCTCCTGATAGCTTTTGTTTTTTACAATGATATTGTGAGGATTGTTGTCCCGTGGGTGCAGAGAACCTTTGGGTGGGGATAGAAAGAATTATTTCTTCCGGAATACAAATTTACTTTCTATCGACAAAAACAGGCAATATGCTTCAGGGAAGTGCAGATAGTGCTCCAAAATTTGTTTCAATCGATATAATATTATAAATTAAGCAGGCAGCTTTAAATTTATGATTTATATCATCACAGTAATTGGAATTGCGTTTAAGGTATCGAAAAACAAATTATTCCACACTATCTGCATCTCCCCGGTTAACAATATAATTGCATCACACCTTACTTTACAGACAAGTAAGAAAAGAGGTTCATGACAAGGCCCCCTGAAATAAAAAAACGGATATCCTCAGGAGGTGTCATATTCCGATTGAAGGCGGTACCTGATGGTGGACCCGGACCTTGCATCGAAGTCGTGCTCGTACTGGTCAGGGGGGGCAGGGCATGGTGCCTGCCCAAGGGGATTATTGACAAAGGCGAAGACTCTCCGACAGCCGCATTAAGAGAAGTAAGGGAAGAGACGGGGCTGACAGGAGAGATCGTTGAAAGAATAGGTCAGGTATCCTACTGGTATTTTCTGAAGGACGAGAAGAGTAAGGTACACAAAACGGTCCACTTTTATCTTATGAAGTTTATTGAAGGAAATACGGAAGATCACGACCATGAAGTCGACGAAGCACGGTGGTTTTCCATTTATGATGCCATTCAACAGTTGACCTACAAGAGTGAGAAAGAAATTGTCGGGAAGGCGCAGGGGATGATTGGATTACTTCCTGACCTCACTTAAATTAAAATAGTAAGTTTAACTTTGCCTCTCGTCTGAGTTTAGCACGTTTATAATGTTTATAGCTGTTTCTGTGCTGTCAATCCATACATTTTCTTGTCACTTGTTATAAATCTGAAATATTATATCTACGGGACGAAGAATCTGTGATGTTGAGACATTATCTATGGCTATAGGGAAAATATATTTGACAGGGCAGACAATGACTTGTAAAATTTATTTATATCGCGTGAACTATTTTTTCCATAAATTTAAAAAAAAATACTTTAAAAGTGCTCATATGCTCAAAAGCAATTAAGCACAGATAAAAGCAGTTTATTAAACAGGGGGGCAAGCCATGAAAAAAGCCTTAGTCTTATTGTCCGGGGTCTTGTTAATAGTATCAGTTGCTGTTGCCGAGGATGTATCAATTGATCAGGATGGTAATCTTACGGTGGGTTCATCAAACACTGATGCTAACCTGGAGGTCGTCGGCTCATCAGGAGAAGATGCGATAATCGGGTCAGCGAGCGGAACAGGGAGAGCAGGGGTATATGGTGAGAATAGAACAGGAGCGAATACGAACTATGGAATACTTGGATATGACAGTTATGGTGTTTACGGTTACAGTTTAAGCGGAAATGCCGGTTATTTTCAGGGTGATGCCGTTGTCACAGGAACTCTCACCGTGGGGACTCTTTCAGGATATGCAGAGACTGACCCTCTCTTTTCAGCATGGAACAAGAGCACCGGCATTACAATTACCGAATCGCAGATAGCTGACCTGAATCACTTCACAAATGCAAGCGAAACTGATCCTCTCTATACAGGAAGCCCTTCTTTTGGAATCACGTCAGGATTGATAACGAACTGGAATACGGCCTATGGCTGGGGTGAGCACTCATCAGCAGGATATGACACAACTGATGACCCCTGGACGGGAGCAGGAGATGTATATACAATAGCGGGCAATGTTGGCATCGGTATCACAGCTCCGGAGGTCAAGCTGGATGTTCGCTCAATGGTGGGGAGCAATTATCATGTAGAAGAGTTTACTGACATGTTACTTATGGATGGAGAAACCACTCTCCAGATGGTAGCAAATGATAATGGCGTCA
>CALZGI010000081.1 GCA_945786855.1 Thermodesulfovibrionia bacterium
AGATAAGCCAGTTTGAACTCCCGCTTTGCGGCCGGGGGTACGTTGATATAACAGTGGATGGCGATATAAGGAGAATAGGGCTGACGAGAATTCATCTGGAAGAAGATGCCGGTAAAAATATTCACGAGGGTTCCGGAAATGAGAGCTTCGTTGATTTAAACAGGGCAGGTGTCCCTTTGATGGAAATTGTGACGGAGCCCGATGTCCGAAATCCCCGGGAAGCAGTGGAATTCATGAGGAAACTGAGGTCCATCGTCCGTTCTATAGGCGTTTGTGACGGGAACATGGAGCAGGGCTCCCTGCGGTGTGATGCAAATGTGTCTGTGCGCCCGAAAGGGCAGAAGGAATTGGGTGTGAGGGCGGAGATAAAGAATATGAACTCCTTCCGGTTTGTCGAGAAGGCCCTTGATTATGAAATCAAGCGTCAGGTAAAGACTCTGAAGGAGGGAGGGAAGGTTGTTCAGGAAACCAGGCTCTGGAATTCCGAAAAGGGAATCACGGAGTCAATGCGTTCGAAAGAGGAATCCCATGACTACAGGTACTTTCCAGATCCGGATCTCATGCCGGTAGAGTTTGAAAGCACATGGATTGAAAATATAAAGGCAAGTGTCGGAGAGCTTCCTGACGCAAAGCGGGAAAGATATGTAAAGGAGTTCGGCCTGTCCGGTCAGGATGCCGATGTACTGACTGCGGAAAAAGCGGTTGCAGAGTGGTTTGAACAGGCAGTTCATGCCGGCGGCGACCCGAAACAGCTGGGCAACTGGATAAAGGGCGATCTCGCTAAATTGCTGAATGAGGACGGCAGGCAGATAGAAGAGTGTCTGTTGACGCCGCGGCATCTGGTGGATATGCTCTCCCTCATTGACAAAGGAACTATCAGTGGAAAGATTGCGAAAACTGTTTTTGAAGAAATGTATAAAACAGGGAAGGACGCTGAAACAGTGGTAAAGGAAAAAGGTCTTGTCCAGATAACCGATGAAGCGGGCCTCGAAGAAATTGTTGACGCCATTCTGGAAAAGAGCGCCAATGAAGTAAAACGGTTCAGGGAGGGGGATGCGAAACTGATGGGCTTTTTTGTCGGGCAGGTGATGAAGGAGACGAAAGGCAAGGCGAATCCCAAAATAGTGAATGAGCTTTTGAGAAGGAAGCTTTCGGACTGATCGGTAAACCGGGGCCGGGGGAACGAAAAAATAAGCAGGTGTGACATATGGAAAGAATCCTCGTCGTAGAAGACAAAGAATCCATGGCCCGCATGTTGAAAGAAACCCTTGAACTGGAGGGGTACGATGTTGAGACTGCAGAGGACGGCGCCGAGGGGATACAGAGGATTAAAAAAGGAAAAGTAGATCTGGTGCTCACTGACCTCCGACTCCCCAAAAAAGACGGTCTCGCGGTGCTGAAAGCATCAAAAAAGGAAAACCCGCTGGCGCCCGTGATTGTTATGACTGCCTTCGGGTCTGTTGAAACGGCTGTCAATGCCATGAAACTGGGTGCCTTCGAATTTATAACAAAGCCTCTGGATACGGACTATCTGCTTCTCCTTATTGAGAGGTCTCTGAAGAACCAGAGGCTTGTCGCTGAAAATCTCCTCCTGAAAGATGAATTTTCCCAGCGGGTGGGCATGCCCCATATTGTCGGCAGAAGTGCCCCCATGATCGCTGTCGCGAACAATGTTCAGAAAGTGGCCCCTGCAAAGACAACGGTGCTTCTTCTCGGCGAATCGGGGACAGGCAAAGAACTGTTTGCACGGGCAATTCATGATTTAAGTCCGAGAAAAGATTATCCCTTTGTTCCGCTCAACTGCGCGGCAATTCCCAAGGACCTCCTTGAATCAGAGCTCTTCGGGCATGAGAAGGGGGCTTTTACAGGTGCCGGCGAGAGAAAACCCGGAAAACTCGAGCTTGCGGACAAGGGCACCGTTTTTCTTGATGAGATCGGTGAAATGGATATTTCCCTTCAGTCAAAGCTTTTGCGGACATTGCAGGAGGGGGAGATTGACAGGGTGGGAGGAACGGGTTCTGTAAAAGTGGACATCAGAATAATTGCGGCAAGCAACAAAGACCTGGAGACTGCCGCAGCGGAGAATACATTCAGACAGGACCTGTTTTACCGGTTAAGTGTATTTCCCATAACCATACCTCCCTTAAGGGAGAGGAGCGAAGATATCCCTGTTCTGGTAGAACACTTCATCTCCAAATTTTCAGCTGATATGAATATTCCACATAAAAATATTTCAGAGGATGCGCTGGAGGTCCTGGCAGGGTATCAATGGAAAGGAAATGTGAGAGAGCTCGAAAATGTCATAGAAAGGGCGCTGATCCTCTGTGAAGGTGACAGCCTTTCCCGGAAGGAATTTAGCCTGACCCCGGGCGGCTCTTCGGGGGAAACACTCTCAGGAATTGATATGGAAGGCACCCTCGACGAAGCGGCGAAGGCGGCACTTGCAATTGTGGAATCCAGGCGTATAAAAAAGGCGCTTGAAGATAACCACGGAAATAAGACGAAAGCAGCCGAAGAGTTAAAAGTCAGCTATAAGACGCTGCTGACAAAGATAAAAGACTATCAGATAAAATAACAAATTACAAATATCAAATCCCAAATAAATCCCATTTCTCAATGACCAAAATTCCAAAGTCCCGGTTTCGAAATTCAGGTTTGTTATTTTATTTGTCATTTGTCATTTGTGATTTGTCATTTGGTTTTCTCGAATGTGGATCATCTATTCGCTTTTAACCGCCCTTTCCCTTGCCACAAGCGATGCGCTGACAAAGCGGGCCCTTTCTACGCGGGATGAGTACTTTGTAGCATGGGCACGGTTGGTGTTTGCCCTTCCTGTACTTGTCATCAGCATGGTGTTTATTGAGATTCCATTACTGGACAGAACGTTCTGGCTGGCCACGATATGTGCTCTGCCCCTGGAGATAACCGCAATAATCCTCTACACAAGAGCATTGAAAATTTCACCGTTGAGCCTTACAATGCCCTTCCTTGCATTCACTCCCCTGTTCCTGATAGGGATATCATATATAATCCTCGGTGAAAAGGTTTCAGTCCGGGGCAGTGCTGGCATTCTGCTGGTGGCTGCGGGAAGTTATGTACTTCACATTCACACAATCAGCCGGCATTTCCTTGAGCCGATAAAAGCAGTCTTCAGGGAGAAGGGGTCGGTCCTTATGATAATCGTATCTTTTATCTTCAGCCTTACTTCTTCGCTGGGAAAGGTGGCCATAGAACATTCGTCGCCGGTTTTTTTCGGGAGTTTCTATTTTATAATTGTAACAGTCCTGTTTACTCCCATTGCCATGAGAAAAAGCAGGGAAGGTATAACTGTCACAAAGAAAGACGTCATTCCCCTCGCATCGATCGGCATTACCTATTCAATGATGATACTGTTTCATATGATTGCCATGAGCATGGTAAATGTTGCATACATGATTTCAATAAAAAGAACAAGCCTGCTTTTCAGTATTCTCTATGGATATTTTTTGTTCCGGGAAGAAAGAATTTCCGAACGGGCAATTGGCGGTGTTATTATGTTTGCAGGGTTTCTTTTGATTGTTTTGAGCACATAAGTATGAGCTGAATTCATAATTGAATATTGAGGGAGAGGGCCGCAGGATATGTCATGCGCAATGAAGCAGTTTATTTTTTTCTGTTCCATTGGCAAGAGAAACGGAAATATGTTAATGTTAGAGGTTAGGAGGGAGTACTATTGTATAAAAGTATTGTAATTTGGGTCCTGTTTGGACTCATGATGATTTTGGTTTTTAATCTTCTGGAGACTGCCAAGCCTCAGGAAGAAATGATATTTTCGGACTTTATGATCAGGCTGCAGCAGGACGAAGTGGCCGATGTAACAATAAAGAAGCCTGAAAACCTCATACTGGGGACGCTGAAAAGCGGCATGAAATTCAAATCCTATGCTCCCGATTATCCTGAACTGGTAAAGGAACTGCAGGGAAAGGGAATCCGGATTACCGCAAAACCGGACCACACCCCCTGGTATGTGAATGTGTTGTTTAATTTCGGTCCGATTATTCTCCTGGTCTTTCTGTGGGTCTTTTTTATGCGGCAGATGCAGACCGGCGGGAACAAAGCGCTGTCATTCGGCAGGAGCAAGGCGAAGCTGGTTTCGGAAAAAGGGATCAAAGTGACCTTTTCCGATGTAGCCGGCGTCGAAGAGGCAAAAGAAGAAGTCCAGGAAATAATAGAATTCCTGAAGGACCCCCAGAAATTTCAGAAGCTGGGCGGAAAGATTCCCAAAGGCGTTATGCTTGTGGGTCCTCCCGGCGCTGGAAAGACCCTGCTCGCAAAGGCGATTGCAGGTGAAGCGGGAGTCCCTTTCTTTTCCATAAGCGGATCAGATTTTGTGGAGATGTTTGTTGGTGTTGGTGCTTCGCGTGTGAGGGACCTTTTCGAGCAGGCAAAGAAAAGTTCCCCCTGTATTATCTTTATAGATGAAATCGATGCAGTAGGCCGCCACAGAGGAGCAGGACTGGGCGGCGGGCATGATGAACGTGAACAGACACTGAACCAGCTTCTCGTGGAACTGGACGGTTTTGACCAGAATGAAGGAATAATCATAATTGCAGCTACCAACAGGCCTGATGTCCTTGACCCGGCTCTCCTGAGACCGGGAAGGTTTGACAGGCAGGTAATAGTTCCTATCCCCGATGTGAAGGGCAGACTTGAGATAGTCAAAGTACACAGTAAGAAAGTCCCTCTTTCTGACGATGTGAATCTTGAGACCCTTGCGCGGGGAACACCGGGCTTTTCGGGAGCAGATCTGGCAAACCTTATAAACGAAGCAGCACTCCTTGCGGCGAAAAAGTCAAAAACGAAAGTCGAAATGGATGACTTTGAAACAGCAAAGGACAAAGTCATGATGGGCAAAGAAAGAAAGAGCATGATTATTTCTGAGGATGAAAAGAAGAACACGGCCAACCATGAAGCCGGTCATGCCCTTGTAGCAGTGTTGACTCCCGGTACTGATCCCATTCACAAGGTAAGTATAATTCCCCGGGGAATGGCCCTTGGTATAACCCAGCAGCTGCCGATCGATGACAAATATACCTATTCTCGAGAACATATTTTAAATACCCTTGCCGTTCTTATGGGAGGCAGGGTAGCTGAAGAAATAACAATGGGGCATATGACCACCGGAGCAGGGAATGACCTTCAGAGAGCGACTGACCTGGCCCGAAAGATGGTTTGTGAATGGGGCATGAGTGAAAAACTGGGACCATTGACCTTCGGGAAAAGGGAAGAGCAGATCTTTCTCGGCAAGGAATTTTCAAGGCACAAGGACTATTCCGAAAAGACTGCTGAGGAGATTGACGGGGAAGTGAAGTCAATTGTGGGTGAGCGGTATGACTATGCCATGCAATTGCTGCTTGATAACAAAGAAACTCTCATCAAACTTGCCGATGCCCTGCTTGACAGGGAAACCCTTGATGCAGCTGAGATAGAAGCGATTGACCAGGGTACCAACGGCAGCGAGGCATCGTTACAGGACAAAGACGATGATGCCATCCCGGAACCTGAAGCAACTGCCTAGCCGGGATACTGCAACACTCAATTTCCACAAAATGTACGCCCTTTGCCTTTTGAGCCGGATTTCAATCTCCCGATGATTCAGCTGCTCCGTTCAGGCCATGTATTCCTGATAAACCCTTTCTATCATTTATCCCTCTTGACACATGGAAGGAAGAATGAATAACGTATGACGGAGTCGTTCTGAAATCAGGTATTTTTTCACTCTCATCTTAGCGGAACGACTTTTGCAGGAGAAGATATGAAGCTTTCATGGAAAAATTACGAATTTGATTTCAGTCAGAGAACCTACGTCATGGGTATATTGAATGTTACCCCCGATTCTTTTTCTGATGGAGGAGTGTTTTTTTCGAAAGAAGAAGCCGTAGAGCAGGCCTTGAGGATGGTGGAAGATGGTGCGGATGTAATTGACATAGGTGGTGAATCCACAAGGCCGGGAGCAGAAAAGGTTTCTGTAAAGGAAGAGATCAGAAGAACCATTTCTGTTATTGAGGCCCTTGCTCAGTCGGTAAGTGTGCCTCTATCCATTGATACGTACAAATCTCCTGTTGCAGAAGCGGCTCTTGCTGCGGGGGCTTCTCTCATCAATGACATAAGCGGGCTGCGCTTTGACAGCAAAATGGCGAATGTTGCAGCCCGAAATGATGTCCCCGTCATCATTATGCATATCCGGGGCACTCCCGAAAATATGCAGAAGAATCCATCCTATGTGGCACTTGTTCCTGAAATTATGGACTATCTCTATGGCAGCATTGACATCGCCCGTAGTGCTGGAGTTTCTGATTCCAGGATTATAATTGATCCCGGAATAGGTTTTGGAAAAACTGTTGAGCACAATCTGGAAATAATAAACCGGTTGCACGAATTTGAGGGCTTCGAAAAGCCCGTACTGCTTGGCCACTCACGAAAATCCTTTATCGGTAAAATACTTGGCGATGCTCCGGTGAGCGACCGACTTGAAGGAACCGCAGCAGTGACAGCTGTTGGAATATTGAACGGGGCCAATATTATAAGGGTGCATGATGTGAAAGAAATGGTGCGGGTAGCAAGGGTTGCTGACAGGATAAAAAGAAGTGTTTAAATTTTCCTTCCACCGCCTTAGTCTGAAATATTTTGTAAAATATGGGGTCCCCTGGGGCAACGCACGTCATTAAAGTATTTGCTTTTTGTATCCGAATAAAATATTGCCGGCAGAGTGTTTGTCCGGTTTTTTAATGAAATCATCTTGAAATTATCTCTGGAGGGAAGAGGGAATATGAATAAGGGCCTGGCACAGAAGGGTTTTTCTCTTGTGGATTTGACAATGGTGTTGGTTGTCGTCGCGTTGATGGTGGGTGCTGTCATAAAAGGACAGGCCATGATCAGTGATGCGAAGCACAAGAGACTGATGAATGACCTGCAGGGAATAAGTGCCGCATACTTTACGTATTTTGAAAGATATAATGCCATCCCCGGAGATGATTCAGACAACCATGAATGGACGGGAATAAGGGCAGGAGATGGCGATGATTTTATAGCCGGTGACAATAATCATGATGGAACCGAATCACACGAGGCCTGGCAGGCGTTGCGGCATGCAGGTCTTCTTTCAGGAGATCCCGGTGCTACGGGCGATATTCATCTTCCGGGCAATCCCTGCGATGGGAAATACTCTATTGGCAGCAGACACTTTGGTGCACGGGTAGGGCACAAAAACTATATCTCGGCAGATAATATATCCGGCAGCATTGCAGAACTGGTTGACATGAAATATGATGACGGAGTGTATGGCAAGGGAACCATTCAGTCAGACCGGGAATATACTTCAGCAACTGTTCAATTGTTTTATGCTCTGTAATATAGAGGTAAGAGGGCAGGGGTTTAGGGGTGACTGGTCCTCAAACAAGCCCCATCAGGATGTCACGCTCTTCCACATTAACGCGCTCAATCCGTACAGTTACTTCCTGACCCACTGCGAATGATTTTTTCCTGCGGCGCCCTATAAGCCTGTAATTTTTTTCATCGAACCGGTAATAGTCATCTGTCATGGATGAGACGTGGAGAAAGCCTTCGACGAAAAAGTCTTTCAATTGTATTTTTAATCCATGGGATGTTATGTTTGTAACAATTCCGCGGTACTCATCTCCCACTTTGTCTTTCATAAACCACACCCTCATGGCATTCACAATTTCCCGTTCAGCTTCATCGGCCCTTCTCTCTGTCTTTGAAGAGTGGACGGCTATCTCTTCGAGATTCTTTCCAAGATACTTCATCATTTTTTCGGAGAGCCTGCCTTTGTCAAGGGAATCCTTCAGTGCCCTGTGAACGACAAGGTCGGGATATCTCCTGATGGGAGATGTGAAGTGCGTATAACATTGAGAAGCAAGGCCGAAATGCCCGATATTTTCAGTTGAATATTTTGCCTGCTTGAGAGACCGGAGGAGCAGTATATTCAGGAGGGACTCCTCTGTTGTCCCTTTTACCTGATTCAGGATTGAGTGGAAAACGTCTACTCCTGATTTTTTGACATTCAGACCGAAGGAATGAAAGATGGGTTTGAGCTCCTCTATCTTTGCAGTGTCCGGCTTTTCATGGATCCTGTACAAAGAGGGGACATCAAGCTCTTCCAGGCGGCGGGCTACCGCTTCGTTTGCAGTTATCATAAACTCTTCAATGAGCATATGCGCCAGATTCCGCTCTGCCCTGATGATTGCTTCCGGCCGTCCCTGCAGGTCAAGCACGATTTCAGGCTCAGGAAGGTCAAAGTCAAGACTTCCACGGCCTATTCTGATCTTTCTGAGGATTGATGAGAGCTCCTCCATCCATTCAAAGCTCTCTATGAGGTGGCTGTACTTTTCCCGTTCAGCACGATCATTATCAACGAGAATGTTTTTCACAGAGGTGTAGGTCATTCTTTCATTGCTGTGGATGACACTCGGATAAAAGCTGGTGTCTGTAATTGCTCCCTGCCTGTCAAAATGCATTTCAGCGGTAAAAGTAAACCGGTCCTGCCGGGGCACGAGACTGCACAGGTTGTTCGAGAGTTTTTCCGGGAGCATGGGGATAACACTGCCTGGGAAGTATACACTGGTTCCTCTGCGACGTGCCTCAATATCGAGGGCCGAATCCCAGGGGACATAATGGCTGACGTCGGCGATATGGACATGAAGCGTATATCCTGACGCTGTTTTTCTGATTGACACGGCGTCGTCAAAATCCTTCGCAGTTTCGCCGTCAATAGTTACCGTTAAAAGATCCCTGCAATCAACACGCTTCCTGGACTTCCGGCCTTCCACGAGCCCTTTGACTTCAGACATCACAACAGGAGGAAAGCGGCGGGGCAGGGAATATTCCTCTATAATAAGTTCCGTTTCAATACTCGGCTCCGACACATCGGGGAATACCTTTAAAACCCGTCCTTCGGGAGGGCTTGAAGCAGTGGGGAATGAAGTTATTTCGACGGAAACGGTGTCGCCGCTTTTTGCTTTTCCCATATCACCCGGTGCAATTAGTATGTAAAAGGGGACATTCTTCCCTTTCGGCCTGACAAAATAAATATTTTTTTCCCGGCAGAGCTCGCCGATAATTTTTTTCTTTCCCCGTTCGAGTACTTTGATTATGCTGCCTTCCCTCTTGAGGGGCCGTTCCACTCTCGCTACAACCCGGTCTCCGGACATTGCACCCATTGTCTTCCTGGGAGGGATAAAGATATCACGCTCTTCTGATTTATCGGGGATGACAAAACCATATCCGTCTCTGTGTGCTTCGAAGCTTCCCGTTACAAGGTTCATTTCTTCGGCAGGACCGTAACGGCCGGACTTTGTTTTGAAGATCTCCCCTGAAGCTGTCAGTGAGCGGAGTATCCGTTTCAGTGTCCGCTGCTCACTCCTGTGAATATTCAGCGCCCGGGAAATATCTTTTATGTTCAGAGGCTTTGATGATTTTGTCTTGAGGAAATGGAAAATGGATTCTTTGTCAATCGTTGATTTTGGGGACATATGAAATTATAGCACATTGTCAGCTGCAGTATGATTTCAGAGATTCCCTTTGCTATCACAATGAGGGTTATTCTCATATACAAGGCATATCATAAGTGGTAGACTATAATAAAAAGGTTGAGGAAAGGCCATATCCTTTGTGAAAAGAGGGAGGAAAGAGTCATGAAGACAAAAACAACCATTCATTTATCAATAGTATGCCTTATTATTATGTCATTTACGTGCATCATTCCATCGGGTGCTGAAGGAAGTGAAGGGAAAATTATTAAATCCGAAAAAGATATCAACAGGGACGGCACCATAAACAGTGCCTGGTACCATACCTACGATGCAAATGGAAAACGGACAAAATGGGAATTTGACATGGACGGCAACGGCAGTATAAATAAGGTTTGGCACTATACCTACGATGCAAACGGGAACCTGTCAACTCAGGAAGTTGATCGGGATAATGACGGCACGATAGATGAGGTCAAGTATTCCACGTACGATGCACATGGAAAACAGACTATATGGGAATCCGACATTGACAACGACGGAACTATAGAGCATGTCAGGTACTACACGTACGATGGAAAGGGGAAACTACTGACACTGGAAATGGATCTGGACAATGACGGCTATTCAGACAATATCAGGTACTACACGTACGAGAAAGATGGGAACCAGTCAACACTGGAATATGACGGGAACAATGATGGAACTATTGATCTCGTTCAGTATTACACGTACGATGCAGATGGAAACCGGACGGAATGGGAGTGGGACATTGACAATGATGGCTATATTGACAGGGTTTGGCACTACACCTACGATGAAGACGGAAACCATTCAAATCTGGATGTGGACCTTGATAATAACGGTACGATAAATGAGGTGTGGCACTATACCTATGGTGCAAATGGAAAATTTTAGGGCCACCTCCAGGCAAAGCAGAGGAGCCGCACCGTATTGTTGATGATTATCAGATAGAAGTTTCCTCTTTTTTATTCAGAAATACTGCTGTATTGAAAATGGCATTCCCGATGTTGTTATGACAATACTCACCTTTTGGAATTATCCTGAGAAATTTGACATCCACAAAAATATTCCACTCATGGCAAGGTAAGGAGTAAGGATTGCCAGGGAAAAATCTTTCTATCTTGAGGACGATCGAAATACAATATCCTGGGGATCAATTGAGAATCAATGACTGTTCTATACTTTGCTGATTTTTTAAGGTAATCAGCAAATGTTCCTGAAATCAAGATTTATATCGTTTATCTTCAGATTTCATGCTCGTTAAAACTTAAACTTCTATCTAATTATGGTTAGTCTCGATGAATGTCGCAGGATCTCGACAACATCTAAGTATCGTCAGAATAGATGAAGTCACAGATTAACGATAACACCTATAAACACTCAGCTTTGTCTATTCAAAAAGCGAGGATTAACAATAGAAAGAAAAATTCAGAATGGTTCACATACTACTCC
>CALZGI010000082.1 GCA_945786855.1 Thermodesulfovibrionia bacterium
CCTGCGTGTAGCGGAAAAGTACATAGCAGAATTCGGGAAACTCGCAAAAGAAAACAACACTATGATAATCCCGTCAAATCTGGGGGATGTTTCATCGATGGTCGCAACGGTCATGTCTGTTCTAGGTCATGCAAAACAGGGAAGTCAAACGCAAAGCCCGTAAAGGTTTTTAGGCTCGAATCATACTGAATGTCCGTGGGGTCAAAAACATTAGCGGGTGTTAATGTCAATAGAATGTATGTATTGCAGTGCCGACATAAAAGATCAAGAACAAGAAAATAATTTCATCACTAGCGGCATATGATCAGGATGCATCGAGAGTGTATTTAATCAGCAAGATGATTCATTAATATTGATAAATATGAGAAGAAAGCCTGATCAGGAAATGCATGGGAAGCAAACCAGCAACATCATTTTGGATTTAAACAGATTTATATATTCAAAATGTCGTATTGCATATAGGAGTCATACAGGTTTGCTCCTATGATCTTAGCACTATGTTTATAAAGAAAAAGGAGGGATAGTATGAGAACAGAAGAAGCAATACGAACACGTCGGGCTGTTAAGCACTATGATGCAGACCATAGCATGACGCCTGAGGAAGTTAATGAGCTATTGTCGCTCGCCATTCTCTCTCCGACGGCATTCAATATTCAAAACTGGCGTTTTGTTGTGGTAACGGATCCTGAGTTGAGAAAGCAAATCAGGGAAGTGGCCTGGGATCAGGCACAGGTGACAGATGCTTCGTTATTCATTGTTCTATGTGCGGATATGAAGTCATGGGAGAATCAGCCTGCTCGATACTGGGTCAATGCCCCAAAAGAGGTCCAGGAGTTTATGCTTCCAGCTATCGACAATTATTATCGAGGCAAAGAGCAGGTTCAGAGAGATGAGGCTATGAGATCCTGTGGTATAACCGCACAAACATTAATGCTTGCTGCAAAATCAATGGGCTACGATTCATGCCCGATGGATGGCTTCGATTTTGAAAAAGTTTCTGAACTTATTCATCTTCCCGCCGACCATGTAGTCGCAATGTTTGTGGCAATTGGTAAGGGCACAAAAGAGGCGTGGCCACGACCGGGGCAGCTAGACCTTGATGAAGTAATAATCAAAAACAGATTTGCATAGCAAAATAACAGTTCATTGGAGATTGAACGAGTACCAGCGGAGACCTTTTTTGCTTTCGATATGATGAGGAGTGCAAAGCAGTTTTCAGCAGGTTTATGTAATTCGTGGTACTCGTCACTCATCTCTGCGTTATACCATAGAAAATACTTTCCGTTAAACATTGGGGTCAAACCTTCAAATTTCAGTTTTCACGGATAATAAATGACGATTGAAGGTTTGACCCCATTCCCCGCTACCTCTGCACTCGAGCAAGTCACCAAGTACAGAAAAAAGTTAAGTTTTTCAGCTGGTATGCCGATGAAATTGGATATTGATCGACATCTAAATTTTATCAACTATAGAGTTCAATTTTATGGAGGTATAAATGAGCACAGAGACAGGAAATAATCGCTGGAAAATACTTGCCGGGGCATTAATTGTTCAAATTGTACTGGGTACTGTTTATGCGTTCAGTGTTTTTGTAAAGCCCCTTCAGATGGAATTCGGATGGGACCGCACAACTACACAGCTTGCTTTTTCCTTCGCCCTGGTAACCTTTGCCATTACCATGATTCCCGCGGGACGTTTGCAGGACAGGATCGGCCCCAGGAAAGTTGCATCTATCGGAGGAATATTGCTTGGACTCTCTTTTCTCCTCGGCTCTGTGCTCGTGTCTGAAAGCCGCCCCTGGACGCTTTATCTGACCTACGGGATTATAGGCGGTGCGGGAATCGGGTTTGCATACGTCTGCCCCATCGCGTCTGCCATGAAATGGTTCCCTGACAAAAAGGGGTTGGTAACAGGCCTTTCTGTTGCAGGTTTTGGCGCCGGAGCGCTCTTTTTTGCCGGTCCTGCATCAACCCTTCTTCTGTCTCCAGGCCTCGGGGGGGAAACTATTGGACTGTCGCAGGTGCTTCACATTGCACTCGGTATTTCCAAGGGAAGCGGGTTCGGGATCGGATGGCAAACCTTCTTTATCCTCCATGGAGTCACCAGTGCAATTCTCGTCATTGCAGGAGCATCGCTTCTGAGTAACCCACCGGCCGGCTGGCAGCCGCCTGGATGGAAGACTCACTCATCTCAGATTAAGCCTGCAGTTGATACAGAGTGGAAGGAGATGCTCAACACCCCGCTCTGCTGTATGCTGTGGTTAACATTTATCTTCGGAGCAACATCGGGGCTCATGGCCATCGGTCAATGGAAACCGCTCATGGGAAATATCCTTCACGGCAAGACTTTTGCTCCCGAATGGATGGGGACTTTCGGGAGGTTTGTTGAACCTGTAGGCATTCTCGCCATCTTTAATGCCCTCGGCCGTATATTCTGGGGGAAAGTGAGCGATTTTATTGACAGGCCGCGTGCAATGATGATCATGTTTCTTTTCCAGGGAATGGCCTTTATGATGCTGGTCAGTGTTGAGTCACACCTTGCCGTGTTTCTTGCTTCTGCCTGGGTTGGACTGAATTTCGGCGGAAACTTCGCCCTCTTCCCGTCGGCTACTGCCGATTACTTCGGCACGAAAAACATCGGTATGAATTACGGGTGGGTATTCACTGCCTACGGTGTTGCAGGAATTCTGGGTCCTGTTGTGGGAGGAGTACTTTACGACGCGACAGGCGCTTATGTCATGGCATTTCTGTTTGCAGGGATCCTGTGTTTTATAGCTGCAGGATGTTCGGTCGTTGTATGGAGCCTCGCACGAAGCCAGACTCAACGGAAGCCTGAAGCAATTCCCGTTGAAATTCCAGCTCCAATAGAAGATATGGATGTATACCCTGAGAGGGAAACTGTCCCTTCTCCTGTCATGAACAGGGAGTGCGCGTCAACAGCTGAATTACGATAGAAAGGCGCCAGAGGTCCGACAAACAGGATGTTTCCATTGAACAGGAATTCAGTTAATGTTCCCGTCTGAATCGATAGAGAAATATCTGTCAATATCATACTTTATTCTGAAGTCATCCGATCTGTCTTCCCGGGTGCCGGTGCCCACTCTGAATATACTTATGTAGTAGCGCCCATCATCTACATCATCAATAACTTCCTGATCATTTTCGTCTACCCGGATTTCGATCTCCAGTGTATCGTTTTTTGCGTCATAGAGCCGCACTAAATAGTCTTCTTCGTCATAATTCGAAATGACAATCTCTGACTCATCAAACTCACTTGATCCCCCGAAACCATTTCCACATCCGGCAACAACTATCAATCCCAAACAGACAAAAAACATCCAGAAACCACAGCAGGCTCTTCGTATAAGCATATGTCCATTTTTTTCCATACCCGGCTCCCTTTTCAGAAGATAATACAGCACGTAACGGTGTTCATCTTAAAGAATATCATAAATAATGAACAGCACATAAAAAAATGTCTGTTTACTATACTAGAGACTTTCAAAGTCCCACTTCTCCAGGCTCTTCCGTATGGCCTGTACATTCCTTTTCTCTTTTACTGCCTTCAGGATCTTGCGGTAGCCTGAAATATCCCCAAACAATATGCATCCGGAGATTATATTATCCTTAAGCACAAGCTTCTTGTAGATAAATTTCTCACTGTCTTTATACACAATAGTATCGCACTTCCCGTCAGCATCTATGTCCCCCGCAGCAGCAAGGTCAATGCCGACAACTTTGAGAACATTCGACATTGTGGTCCCTTCGTACAGGGCATCACCGCCCGCCATGTTGATCCCGGCCACCCTGCCCTGCTCCGCCGCGGCAGGCCATATACCGTAAAACCGGTCCCGGTGCTCTATTACATCACCTGCAGCATAAATGTCTTTTATTTCCGACTCCATCCTGTCGTTCACAGCAACACCTTTATTTATGGTAAGTCCGACATTTTTGGCCAGCCCTGCCCGAGGCCTTACCCCGGCTGAAATAATGATGACATCACCTTCAATGTTCGTTCCGTCTTCGAGCACTATTCCCGATGCCCTGTCATCTCCAGGGATTTCCTTTGTTGCGGCCCCAAGGTAAAAAGCAAATCCCATGCTCTCCATCTGAGTCTTTAATATTTCCGCACCTGCGGGGTCCATCTGTCTCGGGAGGAGACGGGGGAAGAATTCAACAACTGTCACTTCATGACCGGTTTTCCTCAGGCTGTTGCCTGCCTCGAGGCCGAGCACACCGCCGCCAATAAGGATCACCTTCTTCTTTCCTTCAGCATATGAGATTATTTCATCAGCATCCAGGACTGTCCGTAACGTAAATACTCCCTCTTTTTCACTCCCCGGAATAGGCGGGACAAAAGAAACGCCGCCTGATGCAACAAGAAGTCTGTCATACTCAAGTCTGGCACCAGAGGACGTAATAATCTGACGCCTATCAGATTCTATCCCGGCAACGCTGGTATCCAGCAGGAGCTGTATATTGTTTTTTTCATACCAGTCATTCCTGTGTATAATGATGTCTTCCCTGTCCGCCTCTTTCGCAAGATATTCAATTAACCGGATACGGCTGTAAAAAGGGATCTTTTCATCTGAGAGAACAGTTATTTCACCGCTGTCGTCAAGCTTCCTGATATTCACTGCTGCTGTTGTCCCGGCAACACCGCTGCCAATAATCATATATTTCACAGAATTTCTCCTCCTTCAACGATATTTTCATTTCGTTCCTGTCCGCTTCAGCATAGTCAGAAAAAATATCCCTACACTCACAAGAACAATGGTAGGGCCTGATGATGTATCAAGATAAATGGAGACGAAAAGGCCGGCGATCCCCGACACTACACCAAAAAGGCTTGATAAAACAAACAGCCGCAGCATGCTGGACGCAAGGTTCTTGGCAGATGCAGCAGGGACTATCATGAGGGATGTAACGAGAATAATGCCGATAATTTTCAGGCTCACAGTGATTACAATTGCAATCATTATAAAAAGCAGGTATTCAAAGAAACGGACATGAATCCCCTCTACCTGCGCAAGGTCCCTGTTGAAGGTTATCTGGAGAAAGGGTTTCAATAATGCCAGGAATGTCACAATGGTCAGAATGGAAACAGAAAGAATCATCAAAAGGTCACTGTTGGTTATTGCAAGGATGTCGCCAAAGAGAAAAGTAAACAGATCTGCCCTGTATCCTTTCAGCATGCCCATAATAAGCATCCCCACCGCAATAGCACCGGAAAAAGCGACACCAATGACTGTGTCATGCGACAATGTTGTCTTCTCAGAGAGAAATGCAATCACCAGTGCGATGATAAGGGCTACCGCTAAAGATGAAATTGAAAGATCGACTCCGAGCAGCGCACCGACAGCAATACCTGCAAAGGCTGAATGGGATATGGCATCAGAAAAAAAGGACATCCTTCGCAGTACCACAAAATTACCGACAAAAGGACATAAAACGCCCACCATCACTGAAGCCAGCAATGCTCTCTGCATAAAGGGATAGGATAAAAATTCGCTAATCATGGTCATGACAACTATGGATATATGCCCCCATCATCTCCCCGTACACACTCTTTATGACATCATCGGTCAGTGCCTCCTCGGGCCTCCCGCTGCACACCAGTCTCCGGTTCAGGCAGAGGACATCATCAGCAAACCGGTACACCACATTCAGATCATGGGAGATGAGCAGCACTGTCAGGCCCTTTTCCCTGTTCAGGCGTCTGACCAGATCATGAAACCGTTCCTGTCCCTCAATGTCCACGCCAGAGGCCGGCTCGTCAAGAAAGAGGATCTTCGGTTCATTCACAATTGCCTTGGCAATCATAATTCTCTGGAGCTCCCCGCCGGACAGGCTGCCAACGGTCCTGTCCTTTAAATCCAGCGCTCCCACAGTCTTGAGCAGCCTGTCAATATGTTTCACTTCTTCTTTTCCTTTATAGAAGGGAAATGAATATACAGGCGGTACGGTAAATCGCAGCAGCTCCGACACCGTAAGCGGGAATGTCCTGTCAAACTCAAGCCTCTGAGGTACGTACCCGACTTTCACATGAGAATTGGAATGTTTGAATGGCTGCCCGAACATTGAGACTGCCCCTGTTTCATATGGGACAAGTCCGAGGATGGCCTTTATTAACGTAGTTTTCCCTGCACCGTTAGGCCCGATAATCGCTACGATCCTGCCCTCTTCTATGGTAAATGTAATGTTTTCCAAAAGATGGCGATTATCAGCGGTTACACAAAGATTCTCAACACTCAGCGCAATCATTCAGCACCTCGGTTTAATGCCCTTTTCAAGACTGCCATGTTTTCTCTCATCTTCTCTTCATACCACTCACCGGAAAGCAGGCCCGTCTCCAGGGTATCAAGGCTGTACACCTTTAATTTCAAGTCCTCCGCAAGTGAGGTCACGATCTTATGAGAAGTGCCCGGCTCAGTAAATATTGAAGGTATCCCCTTTGACCTGACTGTTTCTATTACATGGGCAATGTGACGGGGAGATGGCTCTGTTTCGGGAGTCTGCTGAATGACCGCAACCTGCTCAAGTCCGTAGTCTCCGGCAAAATATTGAAATGCAGAATGAAATGAGATAAACTGCCTCATTTTCCAGCTGCTGATTTCATCTCTTATTTCTCTATCAAGCTTATTGAGCCGCTGAATGTATCCTTCGGCATTCCGTCTATAGAGTTCACTGTTATCAGGATCAACCATTATGAGGGCATCTTTAATATTGTTTACCTGCAGAACTGCATTCTTTGGGGACAGCCATATATGGGGATCCATGCCAAGAATCTCCACTCCTTCACTGGTATCAACAATATAGAGATCTCCCTTTTCCAAACCTGAAGATGCTCTCACCTCTTCAGCAGCGGTTGTCAGTTTCTGCATCCATGACTCAAGGTTTACTCCATTCTTAACGAGAAGATCGGCTTTCGCTGCTTTTCTGACATCGGCGGGACTGAATGAATACTCATGGGGCCCGGCACCGGATGGGAGAAGGTTTTCAACATGCGCCGTGTCTCCCGCTACATTCTTCGTAAAGCTGTACAGAGGAGCAATGGTGGTAAGGACTCTGAGTTTCTTATCAGTGCGCGGGGCAGGATTCTGGCAGGCCTGAAGACCCATTCCCAGGCAGATGACTGCTGCAATGATTACATTCCTGATCGCTGTCACGGATAGAATTATACCACAATAAAAACACAAAGGATTCAAAGGACCACGTCCCCCGGGACTCATTTAGTATGAATAAAAGACTTGTTGTTCACGCTCGTTCCCTGAGAATCTTCGAATCATTGAACCCTCCGGGAGTATGGTATCATTACTATCTATGAATTTATATAAGCCCTTTACAGCTCTCAGGCACAGGAATTTCAGGTTATTCTGGTTCGGCCAGCTCATATCACTGACCGGGACCTGGATGCATCAGGCCGCCCAGGGCTGGCTCGTGTACGAACTGACGGGATCGCCCTTTTTCCTTGGCCTTGCCGGCACGGCAGCATCAGCGCCCATTCTCATGTTCACCATGGCCGGTGGAGTTATGGCTGACAGGTTTCCCAAAAGAAAAATTATTCTGAATGCCCATATTATCTTAATGTTTCTCGCCCTGATACTCGCCCTTTTGGTGGCAACAGGAGTCGTCACTGTCTGGCATGTGCTTATTCTCGCATTCTGTATCGGAACGGTGCATGCCATAGAAATACCGACCCGGCAGTCTTTTATCATTGAACTGGTCGGAAAAGAAGACCTGCTCAACGGCATTGCTCTCAATTCTATCGTATTTCATAGCGCACGGATGCTCGGGCCGGCAATTGCAGGATTTCTCATGGGCTCCGTCGGGCTGGCGACCTGCTTCTTCTTAAACACTTTGAGCTTTGTCGCCATAATTGCGGCACTTCTCAGAATGCGCATAAAGAACATTGAAGATTCATCGCCAAAATCAGGAATCAGGAAATCATTCAGAGAGGGTATCCGCTATGTCAGGGCAGACCCTACCGTCTCTACCCTCCTCATACTGGTCGGCATCATGAGTTTTTTTGGCTTTCCCTATATATCATTTCTTCCCGTCTATGCCCGTGATATTCTGAAAACAGGGGCCACTGGCCTCGGCATATTAATGGGGTGCGCGGGGGCCGGTGCATTTACAGGAGCTGTAGGGCTTGCGCTCAAAGGCAATGTATCGAGAAAGGGGATTGTAATGGCATGGGGAGGACTGGTATTTTCAACGGCCCTCCTGGCGTTTTCAATTTCAAAAATCCTATGGCTCTCCTACGGGATGCTCTTTCTCGCAGGAGTGGGGGCGTTAAATCAGATTGTCACTGCAAATAATTTAATTCAACTTTCCGTCCCTGATGAACTGAGGGGAAGAGTCATGGGGTTTTTCACCACAATGTTTCTCGGCATGGCGCCACTCGGGAATTTCACTGTCGGGACGCTGGCACACTATATTGGAACTCAGAATGCTCTTCTGACAAGCTCGAGTTTCTGTCTCATTGGAACAATACTGATTTTATGGATCAAGCCGGAAATATTCAGGCTTTAAGTTTCCGAAGAAGATCTCTTTCAACAACCCGAAAAAAGCAGGTATTGTGAAAGTAGATAATTTTCGACCTGCCTGCCGGCAGGTACCTTAGACGCAGTATGAACCAATCTGAGCGCGCACATTATTATTCAAAGCCATACAAATAATATTTCTGTAATTTATCGAGTTAATTATCTGATTGAGCAATACCTGCTTTTTTCTCATTGCACTTCCTGGAATAGCTGGAATATCTTACCGGTCGGATTTTTCAAGCTTCATCAAAAACTGCTCACCAAATACATCTTTAACAATCTGTGCAATATCCGGATCCAGTGATAAACTCTTTTCCCTGCGGATATTACAGGGAAAGCTGAAAGCATCCTCAGCTATAGAAAGCTGCATAGGCGCATCGTCTGTGACAGCTAAGGGCCAGGTAATGCATGAACGGGGCTTTACTTTGTGCGGATGAAGCTGCAGTTCCAGTGCCGTTGAGTGGAGGGAACAGAATATTTTTTCCTCCTCATCTGGGTAAGCGAAGAGGCACAGGCCATCTTCCTCTGCATCTATGATGAATAAACCCGGCTCCTCTTCTTCGAAGATGTTCTCAAATCCCGACCCGTCATCAAGATGAGGTACAAACTTCACGGCTTCCGGCAGATAACCGACTATCCGCTTCATCTCCACCTCATCAATGCAGATATCATATTTTGAACAGCAGCACTTATTCTTACTGCATTTACCGGGAACGCACCGGTGTTTGATCGAATACAGAGATGCTATGTCCACCTCAATATCATCAATAATAATTATGTTTTCAGTGTCAGTTCCAGGCATAGTTTTCTTCAAATTGTCTGAAAATACTCATTAACTTCAGTCTTGACCTGTGCAACAACATCTTTCATCCCCTCTACCAGGGGCTTCATATCATCCCACTGAATGGTAAAGACGTATGAATAAATAAAGTAGTTTCTGAATGACAGGTACTTGGACAAGAGGTGAAACAGTTCCGGCGGAAGAATTCCAATCTCTCCCGATTTTTTCAGCACCTTTTCATGCCATCCCGGAGAATCTTCAATATCCAGCTTGTCATAGAGGAGCATTTGTTTCAGGACGTTTTCCATTCCGCTGTATGCGTTCATCATAAAGGTAGCTAAAGAAGCCTGTTCGGCTATGGTATATACCTGTTTTTCCTTACTATAAAGCACATTCAGTTCATTCACTACTTTGTCGATGTTTTGAAATTCTCCGTCACAGTATTGCTTCAGTTCATCCAGTGTCATTTCCTTCCCTCCCGGCCAATGTTCTTTGTCTCTGCATGATGCAGAACATTTTATAATTTACCAGATTTTAAAATAGATAAAAGAAGTCTTATTCCAAGCACTATGGCAACCAGAAATCCGATAGCTCCAATTGTAGGAAGACCGAAGATCCTGCCGCCGATATCAGATTGTATCAGGAGCGATGACCCCACAATAATGGACGCCACAATAAGGCTGAAGGCAATGCGGTTGCTTGAGCGGTCAATATCCACAATAAGCTTCTCCATGCCCACAGGGTCGATTCTGAAACTCACTTCATTCCGAAGTGTTTTTCTTAAAAGCCGGTTCATCTGCTTCGGCGTATCAAGCAGGGCATCGCTGATTTCGGAGACATTATTTCTCGCCTTGTCCAGGACCCTCTGGGGACTGTACCTGTTTTTAACCAGATCAGCTGCATAGGGCTCTGCCGCTGTTGCAGCGTTAAACCGGGGATCGAGCTGTCTGCCGATATTGTCCAGGATCATAATTGTCTTATTCATCAGGATGAGCTCTGAAGGCACTTTCAGTCCGTGCTTGAGTACCAGCTGGGTGAGTGCCTCAAGATATTCAGGGAAATTCAGTTCAGCGATGGTCATGTCATAGAGCGGCTCCAGCAGGTACATGAGATCGGTCCTGAATTCCCTCTTGAATACATCGAGATCAATACCATCTGAAACGAGTCCCAGTTCTATGTACTGATCGACAAGCCGGTCAAAGTCTTTATGGAGAACAGCGAGAAAGGCACTGGCAATGCTCTCCTTCATATCGGGCGTAAGAAGACCCACGATCCCGAAATCCATAAGCCCTATCCTGCCGTCAGACAAAACAAACAGATTCCCGGGGTGAGGGTCTGCATGAAAAAATCCGTCTTCAAAGATCATCTTGAAATAGGCATCCACTCCTGTCCTGGCAATTTGAGCTTTATCAAATCCGAGAGCGTCTATCCCTTTGATATCATCTATCCTCACTCCCTCAAGGCGCTCCATGACAATGACCTTTCCTGACAGTAGTTCAGAATAGATATCGGGGATACAGATATTTTCATTGCCGGCAAAGTTCCTTTTGAACCGCTGGGCATGCTTTGCCTCTGCAATAAAATCCAGTTCTTTTTTTACAGACCGTGCAAATTCATCCACAATCCCCTCCGGATCAAAGAGCCGGCTTTCCGGAAGATATTTCAGCATCAGCCGGGATATGGCACCCAGGATAGCAATATCTGTTTCTATAATGTCGCCTATATCAGGCCGCTGTACTTTTACAATTACCTTTTCCCCCGTTTTGAGAAGTGCGCTATGGACCTGTGCAATTGACGCTGCAGCTAAAGGTAAATTTTCAAATTCTTTAAATGTGTCCTCTATGGATATGTTAAATTCGGCCTCAACAATCTGACGTGCCTGAGCCGGGGGGAAAGGAGGGACCTTGTCCTGGAGCTTTTTGAACTCCTCTGCGTATGCCGGGGTTATAAGGTCAGGTCGTGAAGAAAGTATCTGTGCAAGCTTTATGAAAGAGGGGCCAAGCTCACTGAATGCCATCCTGAGCCTTTCGGCAATTGTATACCGCTCATACTCATGCCACCGGCTGAATATTTTGAGCCGTTTCCTGAGGGGGATGAAGCGGGTCAGATTTACCTGCTGGATGAACTGGCCGAAACCGTGTTTTAAGAAGACATTGACAATCTGTCTTACCCGGTTAATGTTCTTGTACGTATACCAGTATCGTAAAAGGCTTGAAATGGGCATTCTTAATTATAAAACAGTGCTCTTCTCAATCTGTCATTGCATGCAGCGGAACTGCACGGCCATCAATCATTCTTCCCGGACGAGGAAGCCTCTTCAAGTTTTTTCACTCGCGCGGCAAGACTGGTCACTTTTTTATTCAGCTTTTCAATCTCATCCGCCGTGGGGATGTTCATTTTCTCGAGGGCTTTGTTTACGGTCTCTGTGATACCCTTTGTAATGTCCTCTCCTGATTTACTTACCTTGTCCGAGCACTCTTTTACGAGTTTGGCCCCCTGACTTTCACTCAACTCTCCCTTTTGAACGAGATCATCGACAAGTTCATTCAGCTTCTCAGGGATGCCAATTCCTGCCATTAATGCCCTGTGGACTAATTCATTTATTGTCATAATACCCCCTTTGGAGTTAAAAATTAAGAGTTAAGAGTTAAAGGGAAAAAGAAATCAAAACTATCACTTTCAACTTTTCACTCTTAACTTTTAACTCTCATCTATATTTTTAATTATATCAGACAATGAAGACAGTGCCTCCTCCATTCCCGCAATGTCCTTCGTTCCGCCCTGGGCCATGTCCGGCCTGCCTCCTCCTTTTCCGCCGGTAACCTTCTTCAACAGGTCTCCTGCATGAAAGCGGGGAATATTGTCCTTTGTTATTGAAGAGACATAGTAGGCCTGCCCGTCGAGTACAGAACCGAGGACTATAACACCGGAACCGATCCTGTCCTTCAGTTTGTCAACAAGGTCCCTTAATGATTTCATGTCCAGGCCGTCAATTTTATGGGCAAGCACATTTACTGTCTCTATTTTCACAGTACTCTTCAGGATATCATCAATGTTTCCGGCAACCCTCTTCTGCTTAAACTTGTTCAGTTCCTTTTCCTGCTCTTTCACGTCACCAATAATTTTTGACACTTTATCCAGAACCTTTAATTCAGCCACCTTGAGAAGCCCGGCCGTTTTCTTCAGTTCCGACTCCCTCTTCCTGTTAAAATCAAGAGAAGCAAAACCGGTAAGTGCCTCGATGCGCCTGATACCCGACGCCACACTGCTTTCCGATATTATCCGGAAGGGTCCGATATCTCCTGTCGCATGACAGTGAGTACCGCCGCAGAGTTCTGCAGAGAATTCACCGGCCCGTACAACTCTTACTTCGTGGCCATATTTCTCCCCAAAAAGCGCTGTCACTCCACTGTTAATTGCCTCGTCAAGAGACGTTTCCGACACCTGAACCGGCACATTATCGATTATGTTCCTGTTCACAATATCTTCGACTTCCTTTATCTCCCGCTCATCCATCGCAAAGAAATGAGTGAAGTCAAACCTGAGCCTGTCTTCAGCAACGAGTGAGCCGGCCTGCTTAATATGATCTCCGAGAACTGCTTTTAATGCTGCGTGAAGAAGGTGTGTCGCCGTGTGGTTCCGCATAATGGACTGCCGTCTTTCCTCTTCTACAGAGACATGAACAGCAATACCTCTTCTGAGAACACCTTTTTTAACAATACCGGCGTGGATCAGTATGTCATTCATTTTTTTTGAATTCTGTACTTCAACCCGAAGGCCGCCCGATTTCATAACTCCCGCATCGCCGACCTGCCCGCCCGACTCACCATAGAAAGGGCTCCGGTCGAGAACAATTTCCACTTCTTCTCCCTCAGTCACTTCTTCAACAAGTGAACCATCTTTTATCAACCCGTTCACCATACAGTCTGCCTGCATCGTTTCATACCCGAGAAATTCTGTTGGGGGGAACATCTCTTTCACCTTCCTGTATACTTCAGGAATTTCTGCCTCTGCCCCCACCCAGGAAGCCCTCGCCCGTGACTTCTGAAGTTCCATCTCCTCATTGAATCCCCTATGGTCCACTTTCAGGCTGCTGTCTTCCGCAATATCCTGGGCAAGGTCCAGGGGAAAGCCATAGGTATCATATAATTTAAAGAGTTCAGAACCGGGGATAGTATCTTTCCCCAAAGATTTTATTTTATCCACAAGCCCATCCAGTATAGCCATACCCGATGTAAGGGTGTGGGCAAACCTTTCTTCTTCTAACCGAAGGACCTTCCGGCTGTTTTCTGTATCTTCGATCAGTTCAGGATAGGGGCCTGACATCATGTCATACACAGGATCAAGCACTTCGTAAAGAAATGGTTTCTTTATGCCAAGCATGAAGCCGTGCCGGGCAGCCCTCCTGATGATCCTCCTCAAGACATATCCCCTGCCCTCATTGGATGGAGTCAGGCCTTCGGACAAAACAAATGCTGCTGTCCTGATATGGTCAGCGATAACGCGCATGGAGATATCTACCTCTGGATTGGATCCGTATTTCTTTCCCGAAATGTCTTCTACATATTTAAATATCGGCGTAAACAGATCGGTATCAAAATTATTCATTTTGCCCTGGAGCACAGCAGAGAGCCTTTCAAGCCCCATCCCGGTGTCAATGCTCGGCTTCGGCAACGGAGTCAGCTCACCCGCTGAATCCCTGTTGTACTGCATGAACACAAGATTCCATATCTCAAGGTACCGGTCGCAGTCACATCCTACCTGACAGTCCGGCTTCCCGCAGCCCGCCTCAGGTCCCTGATCTATATGTATCTCCGAGCATGGCCCGCATGGCCCGGTATCACCCATCTGCCAGAAATTGTCTTTCTCACCGAGTCTGAATATCTTTTCCGGAGAAATACCGACATGTTTTTCCCATATTTCAGCTGCCTCATCATCTTTTTCATAGACTGTAATTAAAAGTTTATCAGCAGGAAGCTTTACCCGTTCGGTAAGAAATTCCCAGGCCCACTCGGTTGCTTCTTTTTTGAAATAATCTCCGAAGGAAAAGTTTCCGAGCATCTCAAAAAAAGTGTGGTGCCGTGCAGTCCTGCCCACATTTTCAAGATCATTGTGTTTCCCGCCTGCCCTGAGACATTTCTGGACAGTGACAGCCCTCTTCTGCGGACTGTCCTCCTCACCTAGGAAAATGGATTTAAACTGAACCATACCTGCATTGGTAAACAGAAGTGTCGGATCATCTTTGGGTAAAAGGTTTGAGCTTGGGAGGATCTCGTGCCCCTTCTCCTTAAAGAAATCGAGGAATAACTGTCGTATCTTATTACTTTCCATTGCGTCGTGAATGTGTCTCGTAAAGTGATATGATTCAGGTAAATAATATACCGTATTATATCAGTTTTATGTAGATAATTTTGGGTATCCATTTCCCGATTTCGGACTGCATGGCCTGTTCATCTGCCTTGAGCAGTGGCTCTCATGTCCCCGTTTTCATATTCGACCTGTAATAATCAGCGCTCTCTTCTCAAAAGGAAAGGGGGAAGCATGTCGAAATTGGGACGTACTCTGGGTTGGGTTATGCTTTATTCTTGATTTGTCTGCTTAGCCAGTCCATAGGATTAACTGGTTTGCCTCTGTGTCTAATCTCAAAATACAAAGTTGGAATATTAAGAATTTTTGATGTGAGTACATTGCCTACTTCAAAGCCTTTAAGGACAATATTGCCTTTTTCAAGAGAAATCCCTGAAAGGTTCCCGTAAAGACTATGATACCCATTGCCATGGTCAATTATTACTAATTTACCGTATCCCTTAAATTCATCGGCATATACCACCCGCCCTCCTGCTACCGCTTCTACTATGTCTTCCGGTTGTGCCTTGATTTCAATGCCACTCTTAAACACTGATGTCCCGGACTCAACTTTCTTGTTTTCTCCATAGGGGATCAGGATTTTCCCGTCAACGGGCCAGGGAAGGAGCCCTTTTAATGTCTTAAACCCTTTACCAACAATTGATTGTGGAAGGCTTTGCGATTTAATATTCTTTAGCATGGCCAGGACTTTTTGTGATGAATTCTCAAGCTCTTTAATATTCTTCTCATGCTCATTCCGTTTTGCCTTTAAACTGGCAAGGAGCTTGTCTTTTTTCTGACTTTCTTTCTGCAATACTATTTTCCGTTTCTTTGCATTATTTATTGAAGAGCTGCGCTCTTTCTGCAATGCCTCCAGTCTCTGCTTTTTCTCATTCATCCGTTTTATTTCATCACCATATTGATTTATTACATTCCCGTCGTAATGTGCAATCAGGCTTGTATATTTCAATTTCTGTATGAGGTCCTGATAATCACTCGCCGACAAAAGGACAAGAGCGTTGCTGTCATATTGTTTTTTATAAAAAGCTACGACGATTTCCTCTAAGTATTCAATGTTCCCCTTTAACTTGCCGGAGATCACATCGACCTGGTCAGTAAGGGATTGAATCTCCGACTGTGTTTGTTCTATCTTCGTGCTGTACTGATCGAGTTCTCTCTCTTTTTTTCCGATATTCTTATTAATTTCATCCAGCTTTTTCGTTACGGATTTTTCTTTATAGCTCGTTTCCTTTAATGCGTCCAACTTTGATTTAAGTTTGTCCTGGATTTCCTGGAGTTTTTTTTCTGAATTAGAAGCGGAACAGTCAGATTTGCTTAGGAAAAAAATAAGGCCGAAGGCCAGCAGGAAAACAATATTAAATAGCGAAATATATTTAATTATATTGAAACGTTTTTTTTTTGTGCTTTGCCTGATTACAAACAATTTAATACCTGATTCTGCCGACAGCAATAAAACTCCCCATGAGGCTCATTAACATCCCACCCAGTGGAATGGCGGCATAGAGAGCGAGCGGCAATGAAGTTATTACCAGCCTGATAGAAGGAATATATTCGGCAACTTTTGAATATACAATTGAATAAATTATAAATAAGGCAAGTGAACTGATAGCCCCGCCGACAGATCCCATAAACATACCTTCAAATAATAAAGGGAGTCTGATAAATCTTCTTGGAGCACCAAGCAATTTAAGTGTTTCAATATCATCTTTCCTTCTGTGAAAGAAGATCTTAATTATGCTGTACGTTATAAATGTCACTGCAATCAATATAACAGCCCCGAAAAAGATGGCCACAACTTTCATTATTTTTGTAGCAGTATTCAGAGATGACAGCCATTTCTCTCCATATTGCACTTCCTGAACTCCATTCATCTTTTCTATTTGTGCAGCTTTACTTTTGACATAGGAGGATTGTAACCGGTCACTTTTCAGCTTAAGCTCAAAGGAAGAAGGAAGTGGATTAAGCTTCAGGAAATCAAGAATCACGGAATTTGAGCCTAATGCCTCCCGTACATCCTCAAGGGCCTGCTCCTTTGATATATGTTTCACCTTTACAACATCGGGGTCGTGCTGAAACATTTTCCCTAATATGCTTTCTTCCTCGGCGCTTATACCGTCACTCAGATACACAATTACTCCGAAGCTTTTCGACCACCGTTGAATGGCAAAATCCATATTATATGTGAACATGCCAAATGCGCAAAGAATAAACAACCCTATACTGATGGCGAAAATGGCAAGAAGATTAAACCATTTTTCAACCCAGATACTTTTAAGCGCAGTCTTTATTGAATATCTGAGAATTTTCACCCTATATAGTCCCTTTCAATAATAGAATTTTCCAGGTGCAGCACTCTGTGCCCGGATCCCTGATAGATATCTTTATTATGGGTTGCGATAAGTACGGTAGTCCCTTTCTCGCTTATCTCATTCAAGAGATACATTATTGATTCAGCATTGGCTTCATCAAGGTTGCCTGTTGGTTCATCAGCAAGAATTACTTTTGGTTTCGTTACCATTGCTCTCGCAATAACTATTCTCTGCTGTTCGCCACCTGACAGATACTGGGGGAAGTACTTTGCCGTCTTGAGCAATCCTACTTTTTCCAGTATTTCATTTACATATCCTCTGGTTTTCTGGGGGTGCATGCCATTAAATTGCAGTGCCACAGCCACATTATCATAAACAGTTTTATCGGAGAACAGCCTGAAATCCTGAAATACGATGCCGATGTCCCGTCTTAATTGAGGAATGTTCTTCTGTTTTAGTGTGCTGACTTCCACATCATCAACAAATACCTTCCCGCTATCAGGTCGTTCAAAGCAGTAAACAAGTTTCAGCATAGTGGTCTTCCCCGCACCGCTTGGCCCCGTCAGGAACACCAGTTCACCTTTTTTTATTATCAGGCAAACATCATGAAAGACTCTCTTTTTATCGAAATTTTTTGTTACATCAGACAGTACAATCATCTTTTCCCTTTAAAGAGATGTGAATAACTCTCTCCATCTTTATTAATGGTGCTCTTTATTTCCTGTTCAATATATTCGACATTAATTCATGAGAACTTTAGGATCAGATAGAAAATAATATGGGAATGCGAAGGACCGCACGCAAGTGTTCAATACACTGAATAATTTCCACTTTCTCCTTGACGCATTGTGTAGGGAAATGCTATTCTTAGTCAGAGTTTTAGAAGTTTTTGTAGTTGATGAGGCCGCGAAGATTCTTGATCTTTGTGGCTTTTTTTAATTGTTGAAACCTTCTGGGATTTAAATTATCAGAGAAGGAGGTACAAGACATGAATCAGGGAACTGTGAAATGGTTTAATGACAGCAAAGGCTTTGGCTTTATTACGAATGAAGACGGAAGTGAAGCATTTGTACATCACACATCCATTATGGGCGACGGGTACAAATCTCTTGCCGAAGGTGATGCAGTCAGCTATGATACGGAAGATGGCATGAAAGGCCTTAAGGCTATCAATGTTTCTAAACTGTAATTAGCGTAAAAGGTCCCCTCTGAAGGAGGGGGTCTTTTCATTAAGGAGAAAGATGTATAACAGAAGCAACCATGCAAGAATGGAAAAAATCCAGGAAAAGCTTGACGCAGGCTTTATGTCCAAGCATTACCCGGAAGTTGAAAGTATCGTTATCGACATGATGTATAACCAGAGGGGAATAGCAAAACCTATACACCGGATTATTAACTTCTCTCCCGGCAGCTACGCTTTTTTCAAGATTGACTGCTTGAGCAGGGACTGTGATGATGGCGGGTTCGACTTATCTCATGTTATAAACGGGATGATCAGAAACCACAAAGAAACTGCAACAGGGGAGCTTACGTGTGAAAGTGACCAGCCTCCCAATGACCACTCAGACATTGAATACGACATTCAGATAAAATTTTCATGAATTACAGCAGGTTTATTGGAAAAATTTAATCAGGAAAGGAAATTATGGCAAAGCGTTCCGGTATGTACAGCAGCAATAAGCGAAAAAAAGAACTGCAGCGACAGAAAAAACAGGAAGAGAAAAGATTAAAACGCCTAAAGGGCATAAAGAATCCTTCACAGGATTCCGATGAAGTTGAGTCAACGAATTCTGAACTGGAACCCTCTGACGGCACGACTCAAGAAACTGATGAATAGTCACACTATTTCGCCCACTGCCACGGGCTGAGCAGCTGAAGCACTAAAACTTAATGCGCCTTTTCTGACTTGTAAACTGCTTGCGAACAGATTCCGCCCTCTTCTTCATACTTGCCTGCATCTGAATCCAATTCAGCAGACTCTGGGTCAATTCTGAATCTGAGGCTGAGAACTCAATGCCCAGCTTAAACTGATCACTTCCTTCTTCCGGTTTCACAATATTTACTATCGCACCTATTGCAAGAGCCTCTCCATCACAATAAAATGGAGGATTCTGCCACTCAATGGTAATTTCCGCGCCCGGTTGCAGTTTTTCACTCACGATAATCCCGAGACCACTGGATGAAACATCAACGACTTTCCCGTCTATTACGGAAGTTGTCCCGTCAGGTTTCTTCAGCTTAACATCGAGCTGAATCGGATACCGGTGAAAAGACCTTCGTTCCATGTCTGCGCCTTTCTTTTACAGAAATCATTCCTCCAAATCCCGCAAATAATGGAAGAATACATTTTATATACTTATTCGGTGTTTAAGACATCAAACTTGAGAAATGAGGAACGCGCTTATCAAACTCATAAAAAGCAATGAACGCGGCATCTTAGATATATTGATTCATATTGAGACCGATATAATTCAGAAGATGGAAAGTACACAAAAAAAAGAGACCTGAAAATTCCAGGTCTCTTTTAAAAAAATGCTCTCTTATGTCGATTAACTATTTCTTTTCTTCCTCCAGAAGCGTCTGAATCCCAGCGTTGCTCCTCCTACAATAAACAGGGTTGTACTGACTGGCTCAGGGACAACAGTAGTGGTGCCAAGAATAACATTTTCAGGATTCGGATCAACGTTACCGTTCTCGTCACTCGTGAACACTACAAAATTGGATGCCGGCACTGATCCCAACCATGCGAAACGGTTGTCTGACTCCGTCGGTCCTATAGGATTGCTGGCCTTTGGA
>CALZGI010000083.1 GCA_945786855.1 Thermodesulfovibrionia bacterium
AGAAATAGGAGAACGTATTCTGACTGCCATCGTCTTTGCTTCCTCCACCTCCGGAGGGGTGACCGCCTCTTCCATCGCCTCTGTCACCAAAGACGGTTGGTGCAACGGCCCTGCCGCCTGAAGCAACGCGTCCTCTATGGGCAGAGTCAAGGCAGTTGGTAATCAGCAGTCTTCCCAGCGCTGTATTATGGGGCGTGTGGCATTTCGAGCAGGTGTACCTGTGCTTCGTATTGCCGTCATTGTCCCAGCCCTTGACCGCATTATGTATCCTGTCAACTGATCTCCACTGGCTCGTTGTATCAGGGCTCAGGCTCGACTTCGGATGACAGGTCATGCAGAGACCACCGAATTCATTCACAGACTGCGAGACTGAAGCAGTAGAGGTATAGTTCCAATTGGTAAAGGTGTTCTGATCTATATGGTATCCAGGATCACTGGCACCGCAGAAAGCCGGCACGTTTCCATCCTCATTGGTAGTACCTCTACACTTGTTCTGAGCACCCGGTGCAGCATCCTCTTTATAGGGTGAAGTCAGCCATGTGCCTTTCAGCATGGGAACGGCATACTGCTGGTTCGTTCCGAGTGACGGGCTGACTCCATGCGGGTCATGACAAGGAGTACAGAGACCGTTGATGGTTCCATTGACCTGGGTGCTCAGCGATGCTGATACCCCGAAGTGGCCTGTCTTTGCTGTTCCGTTCTGTGCTTTATAAGAATACCTCTGCTGCGGACCGGCAAGACCGGATCCGAAGCGAATTGTATCAAAGTAACCCAGAATTGGCTGCGAGGAACCAAAAGTACCCTGATAGCCCCACGGTGTTGAGCCTGCATTCTGCGTAGTGTGGCAGTCAAAGCATAAATCCGCCCCTGCATTATGGGCATTGTTGTCTGACGCTGAGCCGCTTGCCTCAGGCTTGTAGGTCATGGAAAACCCGCCCTTGCCTGCAACAGTGTCTTTCAGCATGGCACCGTTTGTCGTCGCGCTCGTGTAACTTGTGGTCGTTCCGCTGACCGTTGAACCGTGGGAGTTGTGGCAGTCAAAGCAGATGACTTTCACTGAGCCGCTCGTGTTCGGCCAGGTCTCGCTCAGGTTCCATCCGCGCTCATTATTAGCCGCATTTCCGTGACCTGAGTATGCCTTGGTCTGTGTGTTCTTCGGGGTAATGTTCGTACTGCTTGTATCAGAGTATTTACCCCATGGAGTGGTACCTGTCTGGGAATACCGTTCGTCTACACTCCTGCCATCCCAGGCATACTCGTTCGGAGTTTTTCCGTCTCCAAAGGGCTGGGTGTTATTGTTCTGTGCGCTGTGGCATCCAAGGCAGACCATGTTTATCTTCTGCATCTCAGACCTGGATCCGTTCGCCATGTACTCCATAGCCGTGTTCCCTGCGGAGTATGAGGTTGGCCTTGAACCGTTTCCGTATACAACCAGATTGATCTCTGATCCCGGCGCAGATGGGCCGCCGTGGTACATGTCATTAATGCTGCCGTCGCTGTTTGCTTCCCAGTGACACTGGTAACAATGCTCGTCAGTAAGCTCTACTCCCTGAATATGATGGGAATCTTCACCGAACTGATTCACTACGGCAACCCTGTTGCCCTGTTCCATTGAGTGGCAGATCGTACATCCTCCGGAAGGCTGGAATCCGCCCTCATGGTCATGGCACTGTGTGCACTCCAGTCCGTCCTGGTGCGACTGTCCGCCGGGGGCTGATCCATCGTTCTGATGGTGGTTCGTCTGCGTATGGCATGTGTTACATACATAGTTGTCTATATTCATGTCAGGCACGCCGGCAGCGTTGTCAGCAAAACTGTAGGGTCCTGTCTTTGCTTCAAAGGCAATTTCACTGCCGCGGATGGTCGTCCTGATGAATGCCAGGTTGTCATTTCCTCTGAAGTTTGTCTGTACGCTCATCGGGTTATGACATTCTACACAGTCCAGGTCCATAAGCTCACCCGTTGTGGGATCAATGTAATTGTCACTATAGTGGGAACCCACTTTTGTGTCAGAGCCGCCAGACCCCGTACCCGGTGCTGAAGGATCATGACAGCCAAGACATGCACTGTTCGGTATGGCTGCGTTCGGCACATAGGTATCGGGCGTCACATGGCATACGGTGCAGTCAGTAAATACATCATGGGGGGGCGGAACATTTACATTAGGCACGAAGTGATCAGCATGGTCGTGACAGAGCGTACACTGCTGTCCGTCAAAGTGTGACTGGCCGCCCGGTGCTGTTCCGTCTGATTGGTGGTGGTTTGTATTCACATGACAGGTGTTACAGATGTAATTGCCTGTCATCATGTCAGCGGGCATATTTGAGTCGTTTGCAAAACTATAGGGACCGGTCTTTGCTTCAAAGGCGATATTCGTTCCGCGCACCATGTTTCTGATAAATGCCAGATTCTGGTTCCCGCGGAAATTGATCTGTACACTCATCGGGTTGTGGCACTCTACACACGCCATCGCATCAAAGTGGGATGTTACTTTAATGCTCGATCCACCCACTACACCTGCGCCGTGACAGCTCAGACATGCATCGTTCGGTATTGCCGCGTTCGGAACATACGTATCAGGAGTTGTGTGACAGACAGTGCAGTCAAACTGACCATGGGGCGGCGGTACAAATGTGTTCTCTATCTGGTCTCTGAATGATCCAAGATGGGTGTGGCAGACCGTGCATTGCTGACCGTCAAAATGAGACTGGCCGCCCGGTGCTATTCCGTCTGACTGATGATGGTTCGTATTCACATGGCAGGTGTTGCAGACATAATTGACCGTTGTCATGTCAGCAGGCATTCCACTATCATTTGCAAAACTGTAGGGCCCGGTTTTCGCTTCAAAGGCAATATTGTTGCCGCGAATGACTGTTCTTACAAATGAAAGGTTCATATTTCCGCGGAAGTTTATTTGTTCACTCATCGGGTTATGACATTCCACGCAGGCCTGGCCGGTAAAGTGTGATGCCACCGGTATTGCCTGACTTCCGTTATGACATGTCAGACAGGCACTGTTCGGTATGGCTGCATTCGGCACATACGAATCAGGCGTCACATGACAGACCGTGCAGTCAAATTGATCATGAGGCGCGGGCACGTTTGCTGATGGTGCAAAGCCGTCGATATGCGGATGACAGACTGCACAGTCAGTCCCGTTATTGTGGTCCTGGCCGCCCGGTGCGATTCCGTCAGACTGGTGATGATTCGTCATTGAATGGCAGGTATCACAGATGTTCTCCGGATAGGGCGCTCCGTCGGCAAATGAGCCCAGTCCCGTACGGGCGGTAAATACAATGTTGGCGCCCGGAACAATACTGCTTGCTATATTTGATCGTATAAACTTTAAGTTGCTCTGCTCAAACATCGGGTTGTGACATTCCACGCAGGCTTTTCCGCTATGGGCCATCACATTCGGCGCTGACGGGAAGCTTCCCTTCAGTGTACCCGTCGATGTATGACACTGGTTACATTTGGTATCAGGTATGGTCGATGTAAAGTCCGATGCACTCACATGACAGTAATCACAATTGTTGAGAAATGCCTGGGTATTGTGCGGAGGCGGAAGTGTTATATTCGGCAGGAAGCCGTCTCCATGGGGGTGACAGGTCGTACAGTTGGCTCCGTTATTATGGTCCTGACCTCCGTCAGCTGTCCCGTCAAACTGGTGGTGGTTCGTCATCGAATGGCAGGTATTACATATGTTCTCATTGTAGGGAGGTCCGTCTGCAAATGAGCCCGATCCCGTTGTGGCGGTAAATACTATAGTGCTTCCCGGGATTATACTGTTCGGATTATTGGGCCGTATGAACTTCAGGTTCGGCTGGGCAGCCATGGGATTATGACAGTCCACACAGGCATTGTTGTACACATAATTTACTGATCCGTTTGCCGATGAGCTATGGGCTACTACATTCGGTGCTGATCCAAAGTCCTGGGGAAACTGAACCTTTAATGTTCCCGTCTGCGTATGACACTGGTTACACTTGGAATCAGGTACGGGTGATGAAAAGTCCGATGTACTCACATGGCAGTAGTCACAGTTGTTGAGAATTCTGGGTATATCGTGGGGTGGTGGCAGTGATCCGCCGGTAGGGGCAAAACCGTCTGTATGAGAGTGACAGGCTACACAGTCTACACTATCATTATGTGACTGGGCCGGTGCCATACCGTCATTCCGGTGATGGTTTGTCATGGTATGACATACTTCACAGATCCCGTCATATACCGTATCACCGTCAGCATAGGAATTGGGGCCTGTGTAATCAAAGAATCTAACCTGCTTGCCCCCGCTGTTCGGCGTTGCTACCGTGCTCCTGATTAATTTACTGTAAACAATCACAAAAGTGTCTCCTGCTGATGCTGCACCCATATTCACTGGGCCCTGCACCGTCAGGGTATCTGATGTATTGCTCAGAATTTTATAATTAATGCTCAAATCAAGCACATTCGGAAATACGAGCAGTCCTTTCCATTCATCGACTGCCCATCCTGCACCTGCCTGCATGATGGTCGTCGCCGTCATGTCCGTTGATACACCCTCATAGACATAGCTTTCACTTCCATAGGTCCTGATCTGCTCATGCCCGTGCTGGTTGTGACAGACGCGGCACTCAATTGACCAGTCACCATAGCTGTTGTCTGTCTGCAGACTTGAATGGGTGTTCACGAATGGGGCCTCGATATCATTATGACAGCTCCAGCAGAGGGTATTGAACTGGGTATCATCGATGTCCTGCGGATCGTGGGCCGTCCAGGGAGGAAGCAGAGAAGGCTCGGTTCCATAAATAAAATGACAGGAATCGCACCCAACGCCATTGGCCTCGTTATGGGGCCAGTCCTGGGCATACACCTGCGCTGATGTTAAAAACAGCATAAACATAATCGCTGCGAATACTAGTCTCTTACTCATTGAATACCCCCGTTTAAGAATTTTATTTAAATATTTTGAAAAGTTACATAGATTTTGCATGATATTTTCTGTGTGTGCGACGCTTCTACAACCCCCACATCTAATTCAACTGTAGAAAATTAAAATAAGTATTATGAAGAATCAGGCAGTTACATTAATGCCGTATGCCTTTTTTCAGCTAGATATATTAATGTAAAATATTCAGCAGTTATTATCTAGGGCGATCTTGTTATTTTGTTTGACAAAATTGCAACTATAAACAAATTAGTGAAGAAAACTTAACAAATTCGATTAAGAATATATTTTTTTTAGAAATATCTGGAATGACACTTCTTTTTACATCTGCCCGCATGCAGGGTCACGCTTATTCATAGTATTGGCCAGCACAAAAACCCGTCCGCTGCACCCCCCCATACACCCGCTCAGCTCCCCACACTGGAGACATTCTTCTGGAGGAGTCCGGATGCTCTTCACGAGCTCTTTTTTGGAATCAGACGCAAGGATCGATCGAAGAGAGTGTTCCGTCAGGTTTCCCAGTGATATGGGCATTGACGGGCATGGATGCACCGTTCCGTCCGGGGAAATAGCGGCCATGCTGTTTCCCGCCTGACAGCCGCCTCCCGGGAAATCCGCCCCGGGATAAAAAATTCTCCATAAAAAAGGGTCATGGATCGTAATATTTATCCCGCCGAACTCTATATCATTCAATTTTTGCGTAAGGGCCATTCCCTCTTCCCTCTCGATATAAAAGCAACTTTTTTTATCCGTAAGCCGCTGCATGGGAAAAACAAGACGGGAGATTTCATGATCGAGACAGAAAGACACTATGTCCGGAATGCTCTGGTAATTCTCCCTCTCGACCTGAATAGAGGCACCTATTGCCATCTTAGCATTCTTGTACGTTTTCACGGTTTCGGCTACTGCCCGTAAATCCTCTTTTGAAGATGCCTCTAAGAGCACTTCATTCACTCTGAGATCGGACAACAGCTCAAATGTTTCAGAATTAAGAGCAGAATGAGAAACTGTCAGCGATACTATAATATTTTCATTCTTCAGTTCAGCAAGTGCTGAAAGGCATTCATTGCTCAGTTTAGGTCCTGAGTTCAGAAGGTTGAGAACAAAAAATTTCATGTCGGCAATTGATCTGGCAATTCCGGCATAATCCAGCCCATCATGAGCCGGAACGGGAGTAATGTCCCAGTAGATCCTGATGGGGAATGGCAGTTCTTTAAGATTCACTTTTCCAGCAGTGCGGATCAGGGTTGTTCATGTCTCCCGTGAGGGCAAGCGCCCTCGCAGTACAGCCTCCGAGGCAGTCTTCGTAACTTCCGCAGTCTGCGCATTTGCCCGTGGGCTTCTTGTTTCTCATCTTTTCGAGTACAGGAGAATCTTTCCACACCTCTTTCAGATTGTCCGTCGTTATATTGCCGACGGTAACGGGAATAAAACCGCAGGGAGTGATCTCTCCGTTGGTCTTTATATTCAGTGACAGTTTCCCGCAGATGCTGCCCTTCACCATTGAACCGCTGCTGTTGATACCCAGCAGTGCTATGATCGGATCATCGAGTGAAATCTCGAGTCCCTTTGTTTTCGCCTTCAGCTCAAGCGCCCTGCGATAAAAATCCTTCCACTCGTCACTGTCCAGGTCAAGAGTGTCCTTGTTTGAATATCCAAGGCCCGAGCATTTGAAGTTATGAAAGTTGAGCTGATTGACCCTGCATTTGAGCGCAAATTCAACCAGGGATTCAATATCATTGTGGTTAATCTTGCAGATTACCGTTGATATGGATGTTTGTATCCCTGCTTCATTCAGCTGCTGCAGCGCCTTTACCGCCTTTTCATGGCTGCCCTTTACGCCCCTGAAGTCATCATGAACATCAGGCAGATGGCTGTCAATACTTATTCCCACCTTTGTAAATCCGTGGCTCTTCAGATCAGCAGCAGTCGCATCGTTAAACAAAAATCCATTGCTGTTCATGGAGACCCGCATGCCCAGTTCGGATGCGAACTTCGCTATCTGGAGCAGGTCCTTCCGCAACAGCGGTTCGCCGCCGCCGAAGTTTATGGAGAGAACACCGTCATCAGCCGCCTGCTGAATACACCGGGAGAGCACATCAAAAGAAAGCTCATCGGAAGGATCACTCCTGCTGTAACAGTGTCTGCATTTAAAATTACATTTGTTCGTCACGGCCCAGTTGATCGTCAGGGGAGCACTGGGCAGGAAATTATTCTTCATAAATATAACCCTTTTCTTTCAGTTCATTGATAAAACCGGCAGCGTCCTCTTTCAACACTGACCGTTCGACATCAAACACGCCGACAAGTTCATCCACTATTTCGTCCATGGTTTTTCCGTCACACAGCTTCCATATCTCTGTTCCGAGAATATTAAGGGACAACATCGTCCCGCCTGAATAGAGGACCGACGTACCAACGTCTTCAACGTCCCCGCCTTTTTCGAGGCTGTCCAGTGCCTGTTCTTTATACTCCTCTTCCTCTCTCCACATGACATCGGGATTTCTGAAAATCTTCATGAACTCACCGCCCCATACAATTAAATTTCAAATATCAAACACCAAATAACAAATAAAGAACAAATCACAATACCCGAAACTTGTGTTACTTTGAACATTCGGTTATTCGATAATTGAAATTTATTTGAAATTTGTCATTTGATAACTGGAATTTCTTCATTTATCTCTATCACATTCTCCATATCGGAACAGAAATCCTATGAATAGTTTCACTTAGACTGTTATGGAAGCAAATACAAGGTTTTCATCTGTATTGTTTCTCACCCCATGGGCTTCACCTGAGGGAGCAACCACAACCCTGCTGCTGTCAATTGCCTGCGCCCCTCCCTCAGAGGAAAGGAATTCTCCGCTCCCCTCCAGGATTATCCATATATGGTCACCGTCGTGGACATGGGGCTTGATCTCCTGCCCCGGCTTCAGGTTCATTATGTTGATCCTGGATGTATTTCCCGTCCACATTGTCTCTTTGTTCGGTTTTTCATCGCTGAATTTCCTAAACTTCTCAACGTCCAGAACTAAATTTTTCATGGTAGTCTCCGCTCGTCTCTAATTATAAAATTAACTGCTCCATTCCCCTGATTTATTCTTGGCTTTCTCTTATACAATTTTGTCATTAATCTGTCAGGATTTATTTCATGAATCTGTAAATCCCGTCAAGGACCTGAGAGATTCTGCTGAAAAAATAAGATACGGTTGATACCTGAAGCTCTTCACCATTTTCAACGTGTCCCGAAAATGTAACACCAAACCTTGAAGATATATGGTTCACTGTGGTCACGTCCTCAGGGGCTTCAGCATGTCGACTCCCTGCTGCAATCAACATGCTCCTGCCATCCGCCGCAAATCCCGAAAGTACCTCCAGCTCAGCATCGGTTAAACAGCAATCTGCGCCTGAATTTCCCGCAAATATCCAGAGCTGACTGTAATTCTCAAGCAGCTGCCCTGTCAGTTCCGGTGTATCTTGTCTGGTCCTGACCTCGAGCTGAAATCCGGGGACACTGAACTTTAAACGTTTCCCGTCATCCGCCTGCCTTACTCCTGCATTGTAAATTAATATATTTCTCTCTGCCAGTGAGCTGTTGTGCTCTTCAAGCCACTCTGCAACGTTTTGAATATATTTCTGATTATCATATCTGTCAACTGATACAGGGAGAAACCTCTCCATGCCTGCATCAAAAACAATCCCGCCTTTTCCATCCAGGTCATTCTCATAGGTTGCAATCATTGCATGACCGCCGGGGTCCATAACTATTTGCACATTTTTATCTGCTTTTGTAAGAATGGCCGAGCTACCGCCTGATATGGAGGTAACATCCCTGAGAAGGGGATTATCCATATCAACATTGGGTGCAAAGACAAGGTACTGGAAAGAATAGGAAAGCAGAATAGTACCTGTAAGACAGATAAACATATATAAGAAGAAGACCCTTTTTTTGAACATGGCCCATAACATTGTCATGGTCGGGATTGCAGTTACCGGACCGCCGATGAGAAAAGCTATCCCTGCCCCGCCATCGAGGGTACCGTTCAGAGTACTCTTTATGTGGTAGAGAATGCTTGATGCGCTGATCTGGTGGAGGAAAATGGGGACCGCCCCGAAGGTAATCCATACAATGTTCAATGCACCTTCCTCACCGAAGAGACTGTAAATCCATTCCGACGGCAGGTACCGCTCAATAATGGACCCCACTGCAATGCCGACGAGAACGTACTTTCCCACTATGAGGAGCATTTCCGATGATTTTGCCAGAAATATTAAAAACATGTTCTTCGTCTTTGCAGCCACCCGGTTTCCAAATTTTATTTTGCAGTTGCATTTCAGTCTTTCATCGGGATAGTTCTCATCATGAAAGTCGCCCCGCGGGATAACACCTTCAAGGAAAAGAGCTTCTGTCCGGAATCCCTTATTCCTTATCATATGGGTCAATACCCCGGCAAACATACCCATCGAAAAAGCTGCAACGGTCCTTATTACCGTCCATTGGGGTCCAAGGTCACTCAGGGTCAGAAGGTATGAAGAGGGGCTGATCAACGGTGACGAGACCAGAAGGGCCATCACCGGAGCCAAAGGCAGTCCGGCAAACAGGAGGGTGATTGCAGTTGTCAATATGCCGCAGGCGCACAGGGGAGTCAACACCCCGACAAAAGATGCCATAACTATGCTCAGAACACCATATTTGATAAGAGAGTTCCGGAGCTTGATTGCAAGTTTGTAGGTACGTATAAACCCGGCGAGGAGAATACCGAATAAAAAATACAGGTAGATATCCTGCAGTTCGGCAAGGATTCCGTGACCGTCAAAGATCAGGTCCCATATCTCATTTCCAAGGAGCAGGAGAAAGGGTTTGTCCGATGTTACCGTTTCACCGGTATGACCTGTCGGTCCATACACCCAGACATGCCAGACAATGAGAGAAAGAGATGCCAGGATAAGAAAAAGGAGTGTTCTGTTTACCGCCCTCGCGGGTGCTGCATGAATTTTGCACTCATCACTTAGTTCGGCGCTTTTCGTTTTCAATAGACTTTAATTCATCTCCTTTTATTCCAGTCCGGTCTGATACTCCGGGGCGATCCCCGTCCCTCTCTCTCTATAAATAAGTCCGATTACAAACAGGATGCCGAGTCCTATAATAACGGCCATTTTCCCCTCATATGGGGTGCCGGCCGCATTCCCTCCCAGTCCCCAGTTCTGGACCAAGGCGGCACCGGTAAGCATTCCGAGTACAGCCGCGCCTGCATCACTGTCACCCTGCCCTGCTACGACCAGTTGTCTCAAAGGACATCCCTTAATGAGGACAGAGCCGAAGCCTACCATGAGCATCCCGAGGAAAGACCAGAACGGATCCACATTTGAGCTGGGCTGTCCGTGCCATCCAAACGAGAACTGTCCCGTAAGGACACTCGCAACGAGGGCAACCATGAAAAAGGAGACAATGCCCATCAAAAGCCCCGTTGATTTCGGGCATCCCCTCACTTCTCTCGGGCCCCAGAGAAAGATTCTTGCCAGACCGCCCGTAATGCAGAAGCCCGATCTCTGCGCAAGCGCCCCCACAATCAGTCCTGCACCGAGGGTAAGAAATATCGGCGCGTACTGGGCACCGGACCCTTTCGTGCTCTTCTCGATAAAGGGCGGTTCAATAATCAAAAAGAGGAGCAGGAGAAACATCAGGCCCGGAACAAGATATCCGTTTCCGGCAGGAGACGGCGTTGCCCTGCCAATCCTGAACCCTCCGTCGAGAAACTGCATACCTACATAAACACCAGCTACAAGCCCACCGAAACCAACGAGGGCGGTGAGATCTCCCGCAGACATCCTGTATACCATTTTTACCGGGCAGCCGATAAATATGGAACATCCTATGATCAGGAGAATACCCACAAAGAACCTCAACAGAGGCGATCCGTGGGACGTTGATTTGAAATCCTTTTTATAAACAGAGATGAGAAAGGAACCGAGAACAAACCCGATAATTTCCGGCCGGATAAACTGCATTCTCACATTCCCGTGGAGTCCAAGGGAGCCCGCTATATTTTCCATAAAACAGGACACACAGAAACCTGTATTTGCAGGGTTTCCATAGAAGGACAGGAGCACTCCTGCAAGTCCGATAATACTTCCTGTTACGATAAATTTAACCACAGCTGCCAGCTATCCTCCTCTTCAGATAATAGATCTGTTTTCTTTCCTCTTTTGCGCTTTTGTCAGCAGCGTCTGAATTGATCCTTTTCTCAACTTCCTCCAGCGCTTCGTTGACGACCACTTTCAGTTTCTTTCCCTGAAAAAGGGAGGTCTTCTTATCAAGATAATCGGGGTTCAGGTCAACTGCCTCCTTATACTCCGGCATAGCCTTCAGCAGATCCTGCTTCCTCACATAAATATCGCCCATGACCATATGGGGCTCTCCCTCGTAGGGGAACTTCTGCATCAATTCCTTCACCAGTATTTCTGCCTTGTCGAGATTATTTGACTCAATAAGGTTTTTTATCACCTTTATGTTCTTCTCTACCTCACCATTTGCCGGAGTAACCTCTGCGATTGCCAGCCTCTTCTGCGCCTTCCGGCCCGGCCCGGCCTCCCCCTTATATCCACCCGTCAGTACAAAGGAGCTGATGATAAGCGCAACTATTACCCAGATCGATATTCTATCAAGCCTGTCCATTAATACCTCTGATAGGGCGGCATGTTCGTTCTCTTCGCCATTTCACGAATTCCGTCAAAATCATTGTCCTGTACATCTTCATACCCGTCCACAATAGCCCGTTCAAGGACCTTGATGACCTGACCTTCAAACGCAACAGTGTCGTCTTCCTTTATATCAAGCAGGGCCTGTTTGAACCGCCTGGCAAAAGGCTCGTCCACCTTCTGTGTGGCTGCGAAATTACAGTAGGGCATAGGCTCTCCCCTGGCAAGTATGGTAAAGTCATCGCCGTCAATCCTGCCTTCCTCAATCATCCGTTCAAAATCAAGAAGCGGAGCGGCACCCGCATCATACTTCCCGAAGAGAACACCATAGATTACCTTTTCATGTTTGAATGATCCCTGGGGAATGGAATAAAAAGCCAGGTCATCGTCAGGGTCAATCCCGTCCTTCATAAGGATGTCAACCTGCGCCATGTACGACGTCGGTCCCAGCATGGGGCCGAAAATCATCGTCTTGTCCTTCAGGTCCCGAACGTTCTTGATCCCGCTCTTTTTAGAGGCAATGATCATTCCCTGTGCCCTGTAGCCGAGGGAACCATTTTTTTCCGCGGCAAGTATTTCGACCCCGTGGTTTCTGTTCATCATAATATAGAGCAATGAATTCGTATGGGTAAAATCGAGGTCATCCACATGTTTCGTAAAGTCAGCCGTATCAATGGCTACCATCTCAAAGTTAACACCAAGTTTTTTGCTCAGGTACGCGGTGAACGGCTCAAAGCGCTGCACTGTATCCAGCCTGCTGTTGCATATCATATAGCCGATCTTATAGGTGCGCTTCTCCTCTTTCGGAGCATTCGGTGAGCATGAAATGATCAGAAAGAACAGGAGGAAGCACAGTATGGGATTCACTTCTGCAGATATATTCCTTCCGAAATTACCGGTGCCCATAAAGCCTCCTGAACATGTACATGATCGATCCAATCCCTAAAATAATAAATCCGGAATAAACATAGAGCAGTCCCGGATCGTAGGTTATCTGAATTCCAGCATAGGGGTTTCCATAGTCATCAACATCCACCTTTGTATTATAGAAACTAAGTTTTTCCCAGGTCAATGGACCATTCACCTCTGACGTTCCCTCAGCGACCACTTCCTGTCCTCTAGACAGTTCGAGATCCACCCACAATCTTTTGAGATGAGGATTTTGGAATGCGACGAGTTTAAATTCGTAGGGAAAGCCTTCAGGGAGATTACTTTCTCCTTCCGTATTTGCAGTGCCCACAGCATGATCATCATTGAAAACGGTAAGCTTCAGGTTCTTTGCTGGAAATTCCATGGTTTCAGGCCTTATTGTATAAGATTCAATCTGAAAGGTTTCTCCTGTCTTCAACTCGAAAAGCCCTGCTTTCTCCTCTCCCCTAAGGACTCCCACTCTCACAGGAATGGGGTAATAGTTCACATTTATTTTTTTCACCATAAGATTTACTCCCAGGGGAACATCTTTTTCAAGGTCCCACCGGTAAACAGTATCCACACCGGTTCCTTCATATATATTCACCGTGGACACATATCCGAAAGAACTGATCACTACACCGGAAAAGGTCACAAGTATCCCGATGTGAATCACGAGAACTGATTTTGAAAGAGTCTTTATTCTCTGTACGGTGCAGAGGACCAGGTTCAGCCCCAGAAAAGCGAAGATTACGCTTCCCAGTGGACCCAGAGAAATGTCTGTCGTCTCTATAAACGTCCTTGGGATTAAAAGAATACCAAGCAGCGCAAACAGAATCAGGGCCAACTTCTTTGATGCCAGAAAACGATAGAACCATTCAAACCTCTTCAAGAAACCCGACACTGACCTTTCTTCTTATATAAGTTTTTTCGACTTCAGAAAGTCCTTGGCTACACTCTTTGGATTTTTTCCCGACTCCGCCGATTTCATAAGCTTTGTATAGGTTTCATCATTGATAGTCCTTCCAAGCTTGTTAAACAGTCTGGGCAGGGCGGGATAACTGCCGAGCACTTCATTCCTCAGAATCGTCGCAGTATAGGCAGGAGTCGCTCCTCCGCTGCCGTTCATGAACCCAAAGGGCTTCAGCCAGATTATTCCCTTTTCTTTTGCATAGTTTACTTTTACAACCTCATATGCTTTCTGAACATCACTTTCCTGAGGCATGTTAAGTAATTGCATGGCCCTGGCAGTATTTTCAATTGAGATATCAACCTTTTCCACTTTTACCGCGTCATACAGCTCCTGAACATCTGTATAATAGGTTATCTCCATAGATGTGCCCGTTCTCTCATTCACCAAGGTTGCGAGCAATTCGGCCAACACCTGCCCTTCAAGAGATTCTGTTACACCTATATTCAGCGTCTTTCCTACACATGATTCTGCATTCGGCGAATAGAGTAAAAGTAAAACTATAATAAAAATCGCCTGTTTCATATTAAAACCTCCATTGAGTCTTCATCTGTATTTAATCATTCATTGATTTAATTCTTAATTTAGAATGATTCTCTTATCTTATTGTACTATATCCTTCATTTCATGTACCAGGCTGTTATTGCGGGACGTCTTTTTAATGTCAAACCCGGAATTGTCTGCTTCCACAGTCAGTTCCCGCTCCAAGAAATAATCCTTTCCCACCGGGAATGTTACGGCGCCTCCAACATAGTATCTGCCACGGGGCAGATACATCTCATAACGTCCTTCACTATCAACCCAGGCAGAAACAAAATCCGGAATCCCTGGAATGAGCTCACTTTTATGAGCAAACGCATAGGCCTTTATGACCGGGGTTCCATCTTCGCTGATAATTCTGCCGCTCAGTTTAACAGGCCGGTCCATTTCTTCTCTCTTCATTCGAATCGCCTCTTTGAGATCAGCCACGATAAAATCCTCAATGACCTTACTGTCGGGGGCAACTTCGATCTCGACGGGGTCACCGGAATGTCTGTCACCCGGCATAAGCGGGCCGAAGTCCTCTCCCGTCTTTATACGGGCTATTCCCCAGTACCTGCCTTCCGGGACAACCATACGGAACCTGCCTTCGCTGTTCGTCGGAGCTGAAATAAAGTCAGCAGATCTTCTCACATCAGAGTTGTCATAAACAAAAACCATTGCACCCTCCACAGCCCGGCCTTCTACATCCGAAACCGTTCCCATTAATACGGAAGAATCCGCAGCATAGGCCATTGAAAATTCATTTGTCGAACCATTCCACAGTGCAAAGAGAAGGACTAAACCGCACACACACCGCAATACAGAACAAGTATACTGTCCTTTCATTTCTTTTCGGCACCCCTGCTCTCGTCCTTGAGCTCTTTTATCTGTTTATTCATTGTTTTCAAAGGAGTTTCCAGTACATATGACTCACCTGAAAAGGGCTCATAATTCACCATTCCTATCCCCGGTTCCTGCCGGGCATCAAATATGGTATCAGCGGGGTTTATTCCTCCCCACCAGTTTTCCCGTGCATCAACATCTTCATCATTGAAATCACCAACCCGTATATTATAGTCCTCATTAGCAAACATGTTATTCTTTCTGATTTTCAGTCCGCCTCCCTTTTCCCTGACAAATATCCCTATCCTGTTCTCTGAAATGATATTTTCAGTCACAAGGGCAATGCCCTGGTTTGACCGCATGCCGATTTCATTGTTCCGGAAGGAGGAATTCCTGATCTCGATCGGTCCGCTCCTGAACCGCATTCCCCCGTAATTGTTCTTTATACTGCATCCCTCCACCCTGAGAGATGAAAAATGGACATGGAGTGCCCAGGTTGCATTTTCAATAACACAGTCTGAAAACAGGCTCCCGTCGGCATATTCAAGCAGTATCTCATCCCATTCACCCCTGCCGCCTCCATTCAGAGAGGCAAAGGTAACGGGGTTATTTTCTGCACCGCGTGCAGTTA
>CALZGI010000084.1 GCA_945786855.1 Thermodesulfovibrionia bacterium
ATTTTTAAAGAAGTAAAATGTTTTCTTATTGATGTCTTTTTCTGAATGAGTAATAAGAAACTCAATGGGTGTACATTTGCATTCTTCTAACTGTGACCCCCTGTTCATTATCGTTACGTCAACTCCTTTTTCTTCATAATAGGAATAATAATTTTTAAGAAGTTTGACGGCTTCAGCATCGGACGGCTCCATTGAGGCAAGGCATCCTGTCATAATGACAAGTATTATTATTGTCATCAGGAGTGAGATCAAAACTGATGCATTCTGGTTATTGAATTGACTGCTGGTTATTTTTTTCAATCCCATTTGCATTTGCAGGTTCAATGTTCTTTATGTGGCGGTAATGAAACAGCCATTTGATCCGCTCTTTTTATAACGGTAGAAGCAGCAGAGAACTTTAAGGTTATTCGTCAACACATATAGAAAGGTCAATGAGAATATGATCACTTCATAACGGGAAGATACGTTTATAAGGCGATGAAGTTTATCTCAATGGCAACTCCACTTCATATACTGAGAATAATTTCAATGCGTTGATCGACTACTCATACACTGCATCTACGAAATACAGTGTATGAGTAGTCGGGTGTAAATTGTGGTGACATTTATTATTAGTCCACATGAGTAATAGATGTGGAACTGATGCGATAAAATATTTAACATATGTCTGTAAGTAGATAATAATAGAGTAGAGCACATCGATATTATTGTGATATAGTGTTAAATAGATTGACAAAGCAAGGTCCCTGTGCTATATTCTTATAATACATATCAGCCTGACAATAATCTTTACAACAACGTTCTAATTGAAATGGATCTATAATAATTCGAGTGAAAAATGACGTCTGGCGGTGTAATTTACAATTACAGTTCATGGTTTGGGAAGAACATTTTTTATTTGACTTAACTCATAATATAGAATATATTTAAAAGTTATGATGCGTTATGTTGAAGGAGTGGCAGTAGTTCTAGTATTCGATTACTTTATCGTCAGTCATAGAAAAATAATAAGATAAGAGTTGAATGAGAGAGCTGAAATACTTGATATTACAGTAAATTATCAGGTGTCTTGTTATCCCTGTTTATTATAAAAGACTTTGAGTATAAATCTTAAGTTTTCTATAACGATAACCGAAATAGAACGATACATTATGATCGACAGTGGGCGTGAAAATGCAAGCTGGTCTTAATGTGCGATTCTTCTAACTGGTTTTTTGAGCTGGGCTGTTTCGATTTAATTTTGTGTTCTTAAAATGATTTATTTAAGTGTTCGGTTACTAGAAATGTAACTGAAAAGGCGGAGCAGTATCTGGGGAAGGGTATGAAAATGAGCCTTATGATTAATTACGGCATAGGATCAAAATTATTTTCTGTGTATTCTGTTGGATTTATTATTTGCTTAAGCATGCTTTCCTGTGCAAATAGAGAATCTGTCAAACAGCCGAACACTCTTGAGGCTACTTCCGAGGTGTCTGCTGATGGAAGTCTCAGTGAAAATCAGACATTCCCTGCTGAAACAGCCGCTGATGGCGTTACTGGGGACTTGGCGGGCAGTGAACAGAACAATGCCGTTGTTCCGGCATCAGGCAGTGACTCTTCTTTTAAAGGTGATTACATAATCGGCCCTGAGGACCTTATTGAAATTAATGTGTATCAGGTTGACGAATTAAGCAAGATAGTACGGGTCAGCTCCAGCGGCTTTATCAAATTACCGCTTGCAGAAAAAATAAAGGCATCGGGTCTTACGGCATCTGAACTGGAAGCGGAAATTAGCAGGCACTATGACCGGTATCTCCAGGAGCCGCTTGTCAGCGTGTTTATAAAAGAGTACAGAAGTCAGAGCATCACCATTCTTGGTGCCGTGAAGGCCCCTCAGGTTTATATTGTCACGCGCCAAAAACACCTGATTGATATGATATCCATATCGGGGGGGCTTATGAGCAATGCCGGGGACATATGTTTTGTGAGAAGAGGAAGCGAAACCATTATAATTAATTTAAATGACCTGCTCATTGGCGGTGATATCAGGCTTAACATCCCGGTCTTTTCCGGAGACATAATTAATGTTCCGATTGGGGGGATTTTGTTTGTAGACGGTTCGGTAAATGCCCCCGGATCGTTTGGTATGAAGGGTGCCGTAACTGTTACTCAGGCTATCGCCATGGCACACGGTTTTAAATATGAAGCTGTCAGGGACGACGTCAGAATTTACAGAGATTCCGGAAGAGCTACCAAGGAAATTATAGATGTTGATTATGATGCAATTTTAGCTGATAAAGCTCCCGACATTATCCTGCAGGATAAAGATATTCTCATAGTACCTGAGAGTGGAGTCAAAAAATTCTGGAGCAATTTTGTCAAATCGGTGAGCGGAGCAACAAGGATAGGCACCGTCTCTGTTGGTGCAGGACTTTAAAGAGAGGCCGTGGATTATGTTTATAAATTTTATATCTATTAGGGAAAAACCATGAGTAGAATTGAACAAAGTATGGAGAAGGCATTAAAACTGCGGGACGACGACTCAGTACCGGTCAGGAAGAAGGAATCTCCCCCCACCCCTATACCTGACCTGAACTACACTGATGAAGAAAAAGATGTTCATCTGAGGGACTATATTGAAGTTCTTTTAAGAAGAAAATCAATTGTGCTCGTTTTTTTAATTGCAGTTGTATCCGCTGTGACCATCGCGTCTTTTTTAATGACGCCGATGTATCAGGCACAGGCAACTATTGAAATAAAAGCCGGGAAAACAAATATTGTCGAATTTCAGGATGTTTATCGGACGAATCGTGATTCAGAGACACAACATAATATACTCAAGAGCAGGAATCTTGCCAAGAGAGTAGCCACAAAATTGCCGGCGGAAAGTCTGCCGATAACCAAAGACAGCGGTTTTCTGTCATCCATAATGCACTCTGCACAAAGTTTTTTTATGAAACCTGAAGAAAAAAATCAGGGGCAGAAAACAGAAAAGGCCATTAAGAAAATTTCAGCCGGGGCGCTCATGAGCAAACTGGAGGTATTCCCGATAAAGAAAAGTGATCTTGTTAATATTAACTTTGTCTCAGAAGACCCGCTCTTTGCAGCAACTGTTGCCAATACATTCGCTGATGAATACGTGAATTTTGCTCATGAAAGTAAACTCACCCCCACAATGCTTGGCGGAGAGAGGCTTCGCCAGGAAGTAGAAGAAATGGGAGCTAAGCTGGAATTGTCAGAAAGGGAATTGAGCGAATATGTTGCCAGAAGCGAATTTATTTTTACTAAAGATGACAAGAATTACGGCAACCTGCTGACTCAGAAACTTTCAAAACTGAACGGAGCTCTTGACAATGCCACTTCAGAAAGAATATCCAAGAAGGCGACATACGAAGAAGTTAAAAAATCCGGCATAGACTATCAGGTTATTCTGAAAAATCCTCTTATGCAGACTCTTACGAAAGAATATATCGATCTGGAATCTGAATATTATAATCTTCTGGCGATTCATAAACCGGAATATCCCCGGATGGTTCGCCTTAAAAGTCAGATTGAAAAACTGAAAAAGAGAATTGAGATTGAAGAAAAGAAGACGATTGATACGCTCTATTCTGACTACAGCCTGGCCTTGAACAGAGAGAAGCTCCTGTCCTTTGAAATTCAAAAGCTCCGTCAGAACGTGAATGCTTTTCAGAAGAATATGATTCATTTTCTTACACTGAAGAGAGAGGTGGAAACGAACAGGGAGCTTTATACCTCACTCCTTCAGAGACTGAAAGAAGTTGATGTGAGTGCTGCCCTTACAGAAAGCGATGTGCAAATCCTTGACAGGGCCCAGGTTCCAAGGATTCCCTTTAAACCCAAGAAATTATACAACATCATTTTGTCAATGATATTTGGTCTTATGGGTGGAGTCTTTTTAGCATTCTTTGCCGAGTACTTTGATCGTTCAGTGAAAACTGATGATGATGTAGAGAGAATATTGCGGCTGCCGGTACTCGGGAAGGTGCCTCTTGAAAGAGAGAATCCAAAAAAACTTGTAAATTTAATGTCAGGTGACAATATGGCCTATACAGAGGCCTTTCGCTCTTTAGGTGCCCGAATCCAGTCTGCTAACCTGCCGAAACAAATTCTTATTACGAGCCCCATGGAGCAGGAGGGGAAAACCGTTATTTCTGCCAGCATTGCAATGAGTCTCATAAGTTCCCAGGAAAAGGGTATTCTTATCGATGGTGACCTGAGAAAGCCTGACGTTCATACGCTGTTTGAAATGGATAACTCTATGGGACTTTCTTCATTTCTTTCAGGAGTTGCAGAGTATGAAGGCATCATAAAAAAATCCCCCTACCTCGGCCTGGATGTGATAACTGCCGGGCCGATACCGCCCAATCCATCAGAGTTACTAAACTCGCCGCGCATGAGAGAGCTTATCGATGCTTTGTCGGCAGCATATGACTATGTAATTATTGATTCACCACCCGTTCTTGGAATGTCTGACAGTTTAATTTTATCTACTGCTGTAGAAGGAGTCATCATGGTTGCAAAAGCAAACAGTACTCCCGGGGATGCATTAACGCAGGCAAACAGGGCATTACAGAGCGTCAACGCGCAGACGCTCGGCGTTATTCTGAACGGGGTCAGCTATAAATCAAAGTACGCCTACTCATCATATTATTGTTCCCCCTATTTAAAAGAAAAGGGTGGGAAAAGGAAGCTGCTCTCAAGGTAAGATTATCACTCAGGAGTAAGTTGCAAATACGTGGTTGAACATATTCGAGAAAATATAAATTCTGATGAAAAATTCAGACTGCTCAGCGTTGCTACCCTTTTAAAAAAAATCCGGGACGGAATTACCATTGAAGAGTTGTACAGAGATGCCGAGAGAAAATATGACACCTTGATTGCACTGATAAACGATGAACATGGCAGCTCTGATATTGTAAACACATTCGGATATACGATTGAAGAACTTAAACAGGCTTCACTCTTTATTTTTAACAGATTGATATCTGAAGGTAATTCAAATCCCTACATGACACTGTGTGTGCCACAAGGTGCATCTTTAGATGAAATTAAACGAAGAAGGAACAAACTTCTTCAGATATTTCATCCTGACAGAAAGTGGACGGAGTTGAATGACGAGGCAAAGACAAGAAAAATCAATGAAGCGTACGAAGCTATTGTAAATAATCAATACCTTGGCGATGATGTATCTCGTAATGGTAAATTCAATTTGCCACGCTCCTATACATACCACGGGATACAATATAATGTGAAGGCCATACTGTTTTTAGTGATTGTAGTATTCCTCATCACGTTTTTTAGTTTCATGAAAACAATAAATTTCTTTTAAAAATAAGAAAATTTTGCAATATTTTGAGAATTGCTATATATGTCGATTATTAAAAAAAAGCTTATATTTCAATATGATTTGGATGAAGCTCGGTAAATATATAAAACACTTTGACAGGTTTGTAGCAGAACATGTGGTATAATTTACATACAATCTTACAAGTAAACGAATAAGCTGAATGTCCGTTACGCGGGTTAGCTGTATAGATCTGTGGTAAAAGCAGCCGCCTGCTACAGATCAATGTTCTACATCCATTACACACTGCAGACAACGTATAAAAACAAATGAGTAAGACATTTACAAGCATATACTTCTTTTTCGAGAATCTGGTCATCAAAAACAGGCGTGCAGTCTTGATTTTTACCCATTTTATCCAGACGGCACTTGCCTATTATTTGGCATTCGTTATCAGGTTCGAGTCTGTAATTTCCTCTGAATATCTGAACATGATGATGACCTATTTCCCTGTTATTGTGTTAATACGGCTTGTCTTGTTTTCACGGGCAGGACTGTATAAAGACATGTGGGGCTATTCGAGTATAGGCGACATGATGAAGGTTTTGAGATCCATTACTGTTGGAAGTGCAATATTTTTTATACTTATAAGATTTATCATCGGCAGTAAAGTATTCCCTATTTCAGTTTATGTGCTTGACTGGCTTCTGCTGATTATTATTTCAGGCGGCAGCAGGCTTCTGATAAGGGTTTTTAGAGAATATTTACATTCCCAGCCGGCAGGGAAAAGGATACTCATTATTGGTGCCGGGGATGCTGGAGAAATTATTGTCAGAGATATTATCAGCAGTCCGAAATCATCCTATGAGCCGATTGGATTTATTGATGAGGATCCCCACAAGAAAGGATTCAGAATACGGGGCGTTCCCATACTTGGTCCGATCAGATCAATCCCCAAAGTTATTGAGAAGTATGAACCGGAAGAAATATTGATCACCCTGTCTTCGACAGACACGAAAAACATCAGAAGGATTTATGAACTGTGTAAGCCATACAGCATCGGCATTAAGAAATTACCCGAGTTGAACGAAATCCTTGATGGCAATGTTGCCGTAACAAAAAAACTCGGACATCACCTGGTACAGGCAAACCTGATAACGGAAGAAAAGGTAAATGAAGCTCTGGATCTGCAGAAGAAAGAGGGAGGAAGACTGGGTTCAAAGCTCATAAAGCTTGGATATATTTCAGAAGAAAAGCTTGTCTCCTTTCTGAATAAGCAGTTTGGGATTTCACACATGAAGCCGATTTCACTGGAAGATCTGCTGCAGCGGGAACAGGTGAAGACCAATATCAAGTCGGTGAGGGCATTTATTGAGGATAAAACCGTCATGGTAACAGGAGCAGGAGGGTCGATAGGGTCAGAACTGTGCAGACAGATAATGAAATATCAGCCGGCCAATCTTGTGTTATTCGAACGCTACGAAAACAACCTGTTCAAGATAGAGCGTGAACTGAATGAAATGAAAAGCGGGGCAAGCAATGGCGAGACAAACATTCTGATAACTCCCATAATTGGAGATGTTACCGATGTCCTGTCACTGGAGAATGTTTTTTCCCGTTACCATCCCCAGATCATTTTCCATGCTGCCGCTCATAAACATGTCCCCTTAATGGAGTATAATCCAATCGAGGCCGTAAAGAACAATATCATAGGATCAAAAAATGTCATAGATATTTCTGATCAGTATAGGGTTGAAAACTTTGTGATGGTGTCTACAGACAAGGCGGTAAACCCTACAAGTATTATGGGAGCCACGAAAAGGGTTGCGGAATTTCTTACGATGAACAAGAATGGATCTTCTGCAACTAAATATACAACTGTGCGCTTCGGTAATGTACTTGGAAGCAATGGAAGTGTTATTCCCACATTTAAAAAGCAGCTGAAAAACGGAGGGCCGATTACGGTGACCCATCCGGATATAACCAGGTTTTTCATGCTTATTCCTGAAGCCGTTCACCTTATTTTACTGGCAGCTTCAACCGGGAATGGCGGTGAAATATTCGTCCTTGACATGGGAGACGCGATAAACATCTCTTCACTTGCAGAAAACCTTATAAGGCTTTCTGGGTTTATTCCCGGCAAGGAGATTAAGATTGAATACACCGGATTAAGACCGGGAGAAAAACTATATGAAGAACTGTTTGATAATTCAGAGAAGATTGTTTCTTCGGAAAATAAGAATTTCAGCATGGCGATCCCCGAAATACCTTCGCAGAGTGAACTTTTGCAATACGTCTCGGAACTTGAAAGAGTAGTCCGTCAAAACGAGCTTAAAAATGTAATCCCAACTATTCAGAAGATTGTGCCCAATTTCCATCATGAGAACTTCCCGGCGAAAGTTCAGGAGGTCGTTGTAGAATAATTAAGCCTTCACATATATAGCAAATAACTTTGAATCGTCATCAATACAAAACTCCATGCAAAAAAGCCCCCACAATAATCCCCAGAGGTAAGTCAGGTTAAGAGCATATCATCTACATTCTTTATTATCTGGCAGAAGAAAACTAATATTGGTAATTTAAGTAAGCACGCATAATTAATTTTTTGTTGAGAAAGGAGCCAACATGAAAGTGGTAATTCTTGCTGGCGGTTTTGGCACTCGGTTGTCTGAAGAAACAGCCATACGTCCAAAGCCTATGGTAGAAATCGGTGACAAGCCAATGCTATGGCATATTATGAAAATGTATTCCTCTTACGGCTTGAATGATTTTATCATCTGTCTGGGATATAAGGGGTATATAATTAAGGAATATTTCGCAACCTATTCCCTGCATATGTCTGACGTAACATTTGACCTTCGCAATAATGATATGAAGGTGCACCAGAATGAAACTGAACCATGGAAAATTACGCTCGTTGATACAGGAGAAAAGAGTATGACGGGGGGGAGGATCAAGCGTATTGAAAAGTACATCGAAAATGAAACGTTCTGTTTGACCTATGGCGATGGTGTTTCCGATATTAATATTAAAAAGCTGATTGAATTTCATAAAAAAGAAAAAACACTGGCAACTCTCACGGCAGTCCAGCCGCCAGGGAGATTCGGGGCATTCAAGCTGGGGAGTGACTCAAATAAAATTTACGCTTTCAAAGAGAAGCCCCAGGGAGACGGCGCAATGATAAATGGAGGTTTTTTTGTGCTGGAGCCGGGAGTAATGGATTATATTAAAGATGACTTGTCTGTGTGGGAAAAGGAACCCATGGAAAATCTTGCAAAAGATGGTATGCTTTCTGCGTATAAACATACCGGATTTTGGGAGCCGATGGATACATTGAGGGACAAAATGTACCTTGAAGAATTATGGAATAATAATATAGCTCCATGGAAAGCATGGAAATGAACAGAAACTTCTGGAAAGATAAAAAAGTGTTCATAACCGGGCACACGGGATTCAAGGGGAGCTGGCTCTCTCTCTGGCTGCAGAGTTGCGGAGCACATCTTGCAGGATACGCACTGGCTCCTGCAAAACAGAACCTTTTTGAGGACACACATGTGGATGAAGGAATGGAGTCGGTTGCGGGTGACGTTCGTGATCTCGAACAGCTCAGATCAACTATCGAAAAACATAAGCCCGAGGTTCTGTTCCATCTGGCTGCTCAATCATTAGTCCGATATTCCTACAGATACCCTGTAGAAACATTTTCGACGAATCTTATGGGTACGGTGAATGTTCTGGAAGCTGCGCGACAGTCAGAAAGTGTGCGCGTCGTAGTCATTATAACGAGTGACAAGTGTTATGATAACAAGGAGTGGGTGTGGGGTTACCGTGAGAACGATCCTATGGGTGGTTTCGATCCATACTCATGCAGCAAGGGAGGCGCTGAGTTAATCACCGCCTCGTACCGAAATTCATTTTTTCCGGTCAACGAATATGATCAGCATGGCGTTGGTCTGGCCAGTGCCAGGGCAGGGAACGTTATCGGAGGTGGAGACTGGTCTGAAGACCGTCTTATACCGGATATTATAAAAGCATTTATGGAAAGGACCCCGGTGAGCATAAGAAACCCGTCTGCCATACGCCCATGGCAGCATGTACTTGAACCGCTGTCCGGTTATATGCACCTTGCCGAGTCGTTGTGGGATGACGGTCCCAGGTTTTCACAGGCATGGAACTTCGGTCCCAATGATAAGGATGCAAAGTCGGTCGGATGGATTGTAAAGAGACTTGCTGCTCTGTGGGGCGATGGCGCACAGTGGGTAATCAATACCGACCACCAGCCCCATGAAGCACATTATCTGAAGCTTGATTGCTCTAAGGCCAAAAGTCTTCTTGGATGGTCACCCCGGTTGAGTCTGGACAATGCTTTGGAATGGACTACAGATTATTATCGGACGTACCAGCAGAAAGGTGACATGAAACAATTAATAGAAAAGCAGATTTCAGATTATGAGGCCATAACAATAGAATGATATTTGAGGAAACAGCACTCAAAGGCGCGTATATAATTCATCCCGAAAAACTGGAGGATGACCGAGGTTTTTTTGCACGAGTATGGTGTGAAAATGAATTTGAGGCACATGGCTTGAGTACATCAATGGTGCAGAGCAATCTTTCCTTTAATCATAATAAAGGGACCTTGAGGGGCATGCACTTCCAGATATTTCCTTACGAAGAAGTCAAGCTGGTTCGCTGTACTCTTGGCGTCATATACGATGTGATCATAGATCTTCGAAATGATTCCCCCACGTTCATGAAGTGGACAGGCGTTGAGCTGTCAGCGGATAATCACAGGATGCTCTATGTTCCTGAAGGTTTTGCTCACGGTTATCAAACACTCGCTGACAGGAGTGAGGTATTTTACCAGGTATCACAGTTTTATACACCCAACTCGGAGAGCGGTGTGCGGTGGAACGACTCTGCTTTCAATATAGAATGGCCGGAAACAGCAGTGCGGACTATATCGGAAAAAGATCAGAAATGGCCTGACTATAGAGGGGAAAAGCCAGATAATCAGTAGCACAAGTGATAAGATTATGCATTGCAATAATTGTGAACAATAGAAACGCGGAGGATGCAAAATGATAATAGTTGACACAGCACTGGAAAAACGGGAAAAAGAAGGGAATCCAATTCGTGCCGCAGTAGTTGGTGCCGGGTTCATGGGAAGCGGAGTGGCCTATCAGATAGAAAATCATGTTACCGGGATGAAACTCGTCGCTCAGGCAAACAGAACGCTTTCGAAGGCAGAACAGTCCATGCAAAAGGCCGGTGTTCGTGTCATCGACACAGTTGACACAGCGGCGCGGCTTGAGGAGTCCCTGTCAAAAGGGCGACAGGCGGTAACGGACAATGCAATGCTTCTTTGTGAAGCCAATGGAATCGATACGATTATCGAATCTACCAGCAATATTGAATTTACTGCTCAACTGGCCATGAAGGCGATCGAGAACAACAAAAATATTGTGCTCATGAATGCTGACTGCGATGCAACTGTCGGCCCCATTCTGAAAGTCTATGCAGATCGGGCGGGAGTAACAATCAGCGCAACAGACGGTGATCAGCCCGGAGTCATGATGAATTTGTACCGTTTTGTCAAATCAGTAGGGTACAAACCTGTATTGATCGGGAATATGAAAGGCCTTCAGGATTTTTATCGCACTCCTGATACCCAGAAAGAATTTGCAGCTATGCATGGCCTCTCTCCGCAAATGGCAACTTCTTTTGCCGACGGTACAAAAATATCAATGGAAAACGCTCTCGTAGCAAATGCAACGGGCTTTAAAGTGGGGAAAAGAGGGATGTTCGGCCCGAAATGTGATCACGTAGATGAGGCAAAAGATCTGTTTTCTCTGGACAGACTTCTGGAGGGAGGGATAGTTGATTATGTTCTTGGAGCAAGGCCCGGGCCCGGTGTGTTTGTCATGGGATATGATGAAAATCCCAGTAGAATTCCATATATGAGATATTACAAACTTGGAGATGGACCTCTCTATGTCTTTTATACTCCCTACCACCTTCCATCGCTGGAAGTTCCGCTTACAGCTGCCCGGGGTGTGCTCTTTCATGATGCGGCAGTTGCTCCAATCGGCGGCCCCGTATGCGATGTCCTGACCGTGGCCAAATGCGATTTAAATTCTGGAGATGTTCTTGATGGGGCAGGGGGATTCACCAGTTACGGTGTGATTGATAATTCTGATACGGTAAAGTCCGAAAACCTTCTGCTCATGGGGCTTTCTGAAGGGTGCCGCTTAAAGAATACTATTAAGAAAGACCAGCCAATAACAAATGCAGATGTCGAATTTCCGGCAGGAAGGTTAATCGACAGGCTTCGGGCTGAGCAGGACGAGCACTTCAATTGTTAACAAGAATCACAGCTGACTGCCTGTGAGAGCAGGAAATAAAAAGGAGATAGCAGATGGATTTTTCAAAGTCTCTTCAACTGAATGAGAGGTTTCACGAGGTTATTCCAGGCGGAGGCCATACGTATGCCAAGGGCGATGATCAATACCCTGAATTCATGCTTCCTTATATTGTCAGAGGGGAGGGCTGTCATGTATGGGATTTAGATGGGAACGAGTTTATCGAATATGGGATGGGGCTCCGCGCTGTTACACTGGGGCATGCGTATAAACCGGTTGTAGAAGCTGCATACAGTCAGATGCTTAAAGGGAACAATTTTACCCGTCCTGCAACGATTGAGCTGGAATGTGCAGAAAAACTGTTAAGTATCATTGACGGTACGGAGATGGTAAGATTTTCAAAAAGTGGATCTGATGTCAATGCCGGAGCAATCAGACTTTCCAGGGCTTATACCGGACGGGACATGATAGCTGTGTGCGGCAATCAACCATTCTTTTCCAGCGATGACTGGTTTATGGGATCAACTCCTTTGTCTGCAGGCATTCCAAAGGCGATACAGGACCTTACAATAAAATTCAAATACAATGACATCGATAGTGTTAAAGAGATATTTGGACAGTATCCCGGGGAAATAGCGTGTCTTATTCTGGAACCTGAAAAAGAACAGGAACCGAAAGATAATTTTTTGCATGAAGTGCAGCGGATATGCAAAGAACACGGGACGGTATTTATTCTGGACGAAATGATCACGGGGTTCCGGTGGCACAACGGGGGCGCACAAAGATACCACAACATAATTCCCGATTTGTGTACTTTTGGAAAAGCCATAGCAAATGGATTCTCAGTGGCAGCGGTTGCAGGGAAAAAGGAGATTATGGAGCTTGGCGGACTCAAGCATGATAAAGAAAGAGTTTTTCTCATGTCCGGAACCCACAGCGCAGAAAACCACGGGCTGGCAGCAGCCCTTGCAACAATGACCATATATGAATCCGAGCCTGTTGTCGATACACTTTGGAAACAGGGTGAACGCCTTGCCTCCGGATTAAGAAAGGCGGCCAGTGAGAATGGGCTGAGTGAATATGTGCCTATTATGGGGAGACCATGCTGTCTTGTTTTTGGATCACGAGATGAGGAAAAGAAACCTTCCCAGCCATTCAGAACGCTTTTGTTGCAGGAAATTATGAAAAGAGGGATATTGGCCTCCAGTCTTGTTATCAGTTACTCTCATACAGATGATGACGTCGACAAAACGATCGAGGCCTTTCATGAAGCTTTTGTGATTTACCGAAAAGCACTGGATGAGGGCATTGAGAAGTACCTTATTGGACGTCCTGTTAAACCGGTCTGGCGGAAAAAGAATTGACTCAAATGGAAACAGCAGCACATTTACATCTGACAAGATGAATAGCAGCAGGAGCAAAACTGAAAGAGAAGTTGTTACACTTATTCCTGCAGCGGGAAAGGCATCCCGTCTTGGACCCCTCCCGTGCAGTAAGGAATTGTATCCTGTCGGGTTTCGTACTGTTGAGAGTAAAAAGCTCAGCCCCAAAGTTGTGAGTCATTATCTTCTTGAAACATTAAGGAACG
>CALZGI010000085.1 GCA_945786855.1 Thermodesulfovibrionia bacterium
AATAGCCCAGGAGCAGCGGGGTATCGAACGGTGAAAGTTCAGATATTAATTTCATCATTTCGATATGGCTGCCCATTGCATTGATATTTTTAAAACCCACTATCATATATATTGCGGTGCCGGCAATGTAGCACAGAATGATATATCCCAGTGTAATCCAGGTGAGACTGCGAAGTTTTGTGCCGAGATTCGTGCCGTGCTGTTTAACAAGGGCCAGGATAACCAGGACGGCAAGTATCCAGTACGACACTGTGCTTGCACCGGTAATGCTTACATGGCTGATGAAAACATCCGCGCTGTTTATGAACCCATTCAGCAGAAGTATGGAGAAGAGCAGAAGATGGGGATTTCCGCTGTAATGTTTTACAGGACTGTCAGCCTTTGACGATGATATCCTTGTCTTTATGCCTTTGCTTACAGGTGCGGTTATCTCATCTGATTTATTTTTTATATCGTCAGGCCGCAGTCTGCCCTGCACATCTTCAATCAGGGAGGTGATTATATCCAGGGCTGTTACGGCATGTTTCAGGCGGTTTAAAGAGGGCAGTTCCTCTTTTGATACAGCGGTGTAAAGATAACAGCTGCATGTTGGTCCCCGAAGTAAATGTACAATAAGAAATGCCATGAAAAGCCCGCTCATTATCATGAATATCGCTGCCGGGATCCCGCTTAATACTATAGATGGGTAGGCTAAAACCAAAGTGAGAAGAACAAGGAGTACACTCTGTATTATATATTGTGGTGTCTGTTGCGTGGTTATGGCCTGTATGTCCCGGTAATAAAATCGTTTATAATCCTCTGATAAACCGGTACTGTATAAACAGAGGAGATGGTCTTCGCCTGTCCACATACTGGCACGGATCCCGAAGAGAGACAAAAAACTCCCCTTCTTTGAGCCGTTTCCGGGTAACCGGTTATATTCTTTTTTCTTCACAGGCATGGTTTGTCTTATATCAGGCTATGAGTTTCGTGAAAAAAATCATCCATCCTCCAATTTGAAGACTTGAAAAAAAAATGGCAAATACATAACGGACCTTTGTCCGCGGTATGATACTTAAGGGAGATTTCCAGTGACGAATGGCAATAAAAATGCTCGCAGGGGCTGTTATGATCGTTACCCAGAACAGTAATAAGGGAGCTACCGACAGGAAAAAGGCAATCCTGTCATACAATACCCTGTGATTTTCAAGGTTTTTAATCTTTCTTTTTTTCTTGCCCGTCTCTATACAGTAGGGACATAAATGCCGGTCGTTGAATTCAATATCGCATAATGAACAGAGGAACCGGCCGCAGGTCTCGCATGGTATGGCTGCTTTTTTCTGTGGGTGGTAATAACAGCTCGATACATCATCCTCAGCCAGACTCACGCTTTTTACCCCGGTTTGAATCGGCCGGAATAAAGCAGGGAAGACATCAATACGGACCGGTACCCCGCAGGACGAACAGGTATCAAGCCTGGAAGTATTGTATGTCTCCAGGGGCAGAACGGTCCCGCATTTATTGCAATGGAATAAATGACTGCTCATAGCGTGACGATTACTTTTTTATGACCCGTGTATTACAGATGCGGTCATGCAGTGTTCGTTTTTCGTCATCGAAAGCTGCCATAATATATCCAATAGAAAGAATAATGCTGCTTATAAACTCTGAAAAATGACGACCCACCGCTTTGCCGTAGCTTACTCTGTCACCATCTGCTGTGACTATCTTCAGGCCGCAGATCATTTTACCGGGCGTTGCCGCATACTTACCGATAAAAAAGGTTGCATATACAATGGGAATTGCTATTTGCAGAAAAAATACAACACCCTGAAGCGGACTGACCGCATTTTGCGCATTGAAAGCCGAAAAGCCCGCGGCAGTGGAGAAGATCATGCTTATTGCGCCGAGAATGATCCCATCAATGAATTTAGCGGCAAATCTGATCCAGAAACCTCCATATACCATGGCCCCATGATGACCGCCTTCTTTTACTTTCTGAAAAAAGACGGGCTTACAGGCAGAGCATACCTTGACTCCTTCATATTCAATCATCTCATCGATCAGAAATGACCTTCTACATTCAATACATACGGACTCGTTTGCGGCGTGCGGTTCCTCATTATCATATGCCACATCTCCCGGTATCTCGCTATTTATCTGGCCGTAAGGAATCCATTTCGATGTGACATCATTCCATACTTTTGTTTCAGCGATTATCCTGCCGCTCCTTGCAAGATCTTCAATCTCCTGCTCGCTTACAGGCCCCACTTTACGATCATCATTTTCGTAATACCATTCCATGACTACCCCCTTGTTTTAAAAGATAATATTACTTCGGTCATTTTTCCTTTTGTCTTTAATTTATTTATTAAATAATTTAAAGTCCTTTTCGAAATTAAACTGAAAGGGGTCAGTTTTCATCATTTGCCATGAAATTTCAGGTCCAATACGTTTTTCAGACCAGGACAGATAAATACTATACGGGTTGAGAATCAGATATATTAGCGTTATGCTATATGTCTTATTAACTTAATGAGGATTCACATATGAAAAACTATTTAACTGTTATCGGTGTAGTATGTATTATTTTTTTATGGCTGTCCGGTCTCACTGTTGCTGAGGGATCATGGTGGGACAGGGGAGTCGATATTTTTAAAAATCTGGGCAGCGAAACTGCGGATAAAACAGGAAAAGAACCCAGCTATGCTGAGATCGGAGATGCGTTTAAGCAGGCACTGAGAATAGGAACTAAAAATGTAGTCAGCCAGCTCGGCACTACTGATGGTTTCAATGCTGACCCGTCTATTCATATACCTTTGCCGGAAAACTTACATAAAGTAAGAACGATGTTATCCAAAGTCGGGATGTCTCAGCAGGTTGATGATCTTGAATTAAAGTTGAACCGGGCTGCTGAGTCTGCAACTCCAAAAGCCAAAAAACTTTTCCTGCAGGCAATCTCAGACATGACCTTTGACGACGTAAAAAATATTTATGAAGGACCAGATAATTCTGCAACAACATATTTTCAGGGCAGAATGTCCCCGCCTTTAAAAAAAGAAATGCAGCCTATTGTTGAAGATACCCTGTCACAGGTAGGAGCAATGCGGGCTTACGACAACGTTATGGGTGAATATACGTCGTTGCCATTTGTGCCCGATGTTAAAGCCGATTTGACAGAGCATGTTATTCAAAAAGGGATGGATGGAATATTCTATTACATAGCAAAAGAAGAGGCCAGCATTCGCAAAGATCCGTTAAAACAGACTACAGCATTATTGAAAAAAGTTTTTGGTGGTAAATAGCAATGTCCCATCACACATAGACCTTGCTTCAATGGAATAATAATAAGGGGAGATTCCGGGTATGCGATTATTTCTGCAGCCACTCCTGTGCCAGCTTTTCAGCTTCATCAATTCTGTCTGAATTCATTTTCGAAGCTGCCATGCTAAGCAGACCTTCACTCTTTTTGTCTCCGTATAAGACACCAAGCTTCCACCACTTGAAGGCCTGAACGTTATTTTGTGAAACACCCAGGCCTTTCCAGTACATTTCACCCATATCTCTGAAGGCTCCATGATGACCCTGTTCAGCAGCCCTGCTGATCCATTTTGCTGCAGCTTCATAATTTTGGGGAACGCCTTCACCTTGCCGGTACATTCTGCCAAGAGCATGCTGGGCAGAAGCATCCTGCTGTTCCGCAGCTTTTCGATACCACTTTGCAGCTTTAAATTTGTTCTTCGCAATGCCAAGTCCCTGTTCGTACATGACAGCAAAGTTATTCTGGCCGCCAGCAAACCCCTGCATCGCAGCCCTGCGGTACCAGTACACCGCTTCTATATAGTTCCGGGTAACACCACTTCCTGTTCTATATCGGTTACCTTCTCTGGTCTGGGCTGCCGGATCATTGATCAGGATCTTTTTATCGGCATCAGCATCCTCTTCAGTTTCTACCAGAATACTGTCTTCGCTGTCGTCAACCCCGGCATCACCCCACCATCCGCATGCCTCTGCATTCAAGGGAAGAATGATCATACAGCAAAGAAAGGTAGTAAGAGTCAGGCAAATCGCACCCTTCTGCATCATTTCATAATTATCATTCAGGATAGCTCAAGCGGTCTACTGAACTTCACCCGCAGGCA
>CALZGI010000086.1 GCA_945786855.1 Thermodesulfovibrionia bacterium
CAGGCCGCGGAATCATCAGGCAGGCATAATCAGGAATCTAAACCTATCTTCGCTCTGAATGACAGAGGGAACAATATACGGCATACTCTCCGAAATAGTAATAAATTTCAGATGAACCTGTTATTCCCAGCTTTTTTAATTCATCCAGAATTTCGCAACTTTTCAACAGTACCATCATTACCTCTTGCATAAAATAACTGCATATTCTATGCCAGATATGGAAATATTTATTCTCAATGACTTCCGGTTCAATGGCAGGTGATTCCTGTGACAAAATTTGACACAACAGGTGAGGTGCTGTCACTGCTCCAGTTTTAACTCACTGAAAAATTGCAGTTTTTTTAGTTGCCTGAAAAGGGTGTGCTTATTCACATAACTATAATTCCAGAGAAAATATTTATAGCGTACACGTTAATGTGCCTGTTGGATACTTGAATATGTTTTATTTCTGTAACATTTTGTCTCATATTTTCAACATGGGGCTACTTTTCGTCACGGACGGCTTGATGAAAAGGAAGAAATTGACTTTTTTGTCTGTCTTCTATTATATAAATAGGTCGTACCATGTTCATTTCTATCACTCATAAAAAATAAAGGAGTTTACCCATATGACAAAAGAGAATCTTGAGTTTAAAACAGAGATAAAACAGCTGCTCGATTTAATGATTCATTCACTCTATTCTCACAAGGAAATATTTCTGAGGGAACTTGTCTCCAATGCATCGGATGCAATAGACAAAGCCAGGTATGAATCACTGACGAACAGCAGTGTCCTGGAAAATGAAAAAGAGTGGAAAATCAAGCTGTCTGTTGATAAGGAAGCCGGAACGTTGACAGTCAGTGACAATGGTGCGGGCATGACAAGGGCTGAAATAACAGAATCGCTCGGGACGATAGCCCACTCAGGCACAAAAGATTTCCTGGCGGCACTGCAGAGCAAGGAAGTGAAGGATAATCCTGAACTTATCGGGCAGTTCGGTGTCGGGTTTTATTCTTCCTTCATGATTGCTGACAGGGTCACTGTTATGACGCGGAAGGCCGGTTCAGGAGACAGCAGGGGCATTCAATGGGAATCAGCTGCTGACGGTTTTTTTACCGTAGAGGACGTGGACAAGAAAACGAAGGGGACCGACGTAATACTGCATTTTAAGGAAGATGAGAAAAAATACCTTGACGAATGGGAAATACGGAACATAGTGCGGAAGTACTCTGATTACATTGAACATCCCATTGTCATGGACGTTGAAAAGGAAAAGGACAGCGAACTGAAGAAGGGCGAAAAGGTAAAGATAAAAGAAGAAGAAACGCTGAATTCACAAAAGGCTATCTGGCTCAAAGATAAAACAGATGTGACTGATGAAGAGTACAGGGAGTTCTATAAGCATATATCCCATGACTTCGCAGATCCGGCAAAAACCCTTCATTACAAAGCGGAAGGGACGTCAGAATTTTCTGCTCTCCTCTATATTCCGTCGAAGATACCCCTTGACATTTATTATAAGGAATACAAAATGGGGCCCACACTGTACGTGAAAAGGGTCCAGATCATGGACCATTGCGAACAGCTTATTCCGAGATACCTGAGGTTCGTCAAGGGAGTTATTGACTCCTCGGACCTCCCGCTGAATGTTTCCAGAGAATTGCTCCAGTCCAACCGGCAGGTTGAGATCATCAATAAAAGTGTGACGAAAAAAATCCTCGATACCCTTACGGACATGAAGAAGAATGAATTTGACAGCTATCTTTCATTTTACAGGGAATTCGGAAAGGTGTTAAAGGAAGGGGTCCATTTTGATTTTACGAGGAAAGAAGCAATTCTGGATCTTCTTCTTTTTCAGTCCATCAGCAAGGGAGGCGATGCATACACATCATTGCAGGAGTATATTGACGGTATGAAAGAAGGCCAGGAGGATATTTATTACATCACAGGCACATCCTACGATGAAGCTAAAAATTCCCCCTATCTCGAGGCATTCAAGGAGAAGGGATATGATGTTCTCGTCATGCTTGATGAAATAGACGACTTTATTGTCTCCGGCCTGGAGTTCAAGGAAAAGAAGTTCAAGTCTGCGATCAAGGGAGAGATTGACCTCGACACGTCGACGGATGATGAAAAGAAGGAGACAAAAAAGAAGTTTAATGCCCTGATTGAACTCATTAAGGACAAACTCAAGGACGAAGTAAAGGATGTACGCCTTTCGGGGAGACTGAAAGACACCGCCTGCTGTCTCGTCGGTGATGAACAGGACATGGATCCGCAAATGGCGCAGCTTCTGAAGCAGATGGGGCAAGCGGTTCCTCAAAACAAACGGATTCTTGAAATTAATCCAACCCATCCCATCTTTGATTCAATGAACAGGCTTTTTGAAAAAGAACAGAAGAGTACGGTCCTGGATGAATATATAACGCTTCTCTATGATCAGGCATTGCTGCTGGAAGGTTCGAAGCCAAAAGACCCGGCGGCCTTTGCACGCGCTGTGACGAGGCTTATGGTCAAAGATGCGGATAAGGCAGGATAGTCGTTTTGGCTCCTCGAAACTTTTTTTAAATGGACTAGGGGACTAAAATATTTTAGTTACGAGACTGATCCACCAGTCATGAAACCCTGTTCCTTTATAGAGTGCAAGAAGAGCGATTATTATTGCGACAGAGCGTAGTAGCTCAAATGCCAGTTGTAACGTCTTGCTCAAGGCCAGTTTTGCTTTAATATTTTGCATGGATCCATCGCCCCTTATACTGTGAAGGAAGGACCGGAGACTGATAATCAGACTCCGGTCACCAGGTGTTTAATTTTTTTTGCATCTCTCACAAGGAATATTCACGCTAGTGATTTAACTGTGGATGAATTCACTTTGAATACAAACCCCTTCTGAAACTGACCAGGTAGGCGACAGCTGCGCTGACCCCCAGGGCCACTTTCCCGCTCGTAGATGTCATTGCATCATAATGACCTGTCAACTTGAAAAATCCAATGGCTGCTATTCCAACGACCACTGTACTGAATATTTCAAAGACAAGACTATGCTGCCAGGGTACACCTTTCCGGTGAGTAGTATTTCCTGCTTCCGATTCGATTGTTTTTGCTTTGCTGTTCATGTGTGTCTCCTTTCTGATCTGCTCATTCGTTGATTTAAGAATTGTTGAATTCAATTTCCCCTCCCTTGATAGTTATTGATTTCATGGAATGCCATATCTTTTGCAATTCTATTGCCAGAAGCATAACCTTAAGATTTAAAAAGAAAATGTGCTGTCTGAAAAATTCTGAGCAGTACTGGTTTTCGGTTTCAGTACTTTCTTCCGGTATCAGGATAAAAGGTGTGGTGATGATATAATGGTAAAGAGGAGTGTAAAATGGAATGGGGTCGATATTTCAATCGTTATCACTCTTCTCATTCGTGTAATGAGTTGTCAACACCGTAAATTGATACCTGGAAAAACACCGGAATTATGCATGAAATGAAAATTATTGAAGTTTTTTACAGAAATGAGCTTCTTTCAGAGCACAATATCGAAAAAGAGGGGATGAAAATCGGCAGGGCAAGGTGGAATGATATCATACTTGCCGACCCGACGGTATCCCGGGAGCATGCAAAAATTAAATTTGAAAAAGGAAAGCTCACGCTTGTTGATAATAGCTCTGCCGGTACATATATCAACAGCAAAAAGGTGTCCCGAAAGGAGCTCAATATAGATGACAGAATTACGATCGGGCCCTATTCACTTTTTCTCAGGCAATATAAAGAAGGCGGGGATGAGGCAGGGGTTGACAGCACTATTTTCAGGGAAACACTGTCATTGCCTTCGATTCACGGTCAGGACGGAAAAAGCTTTCTTCTCCACGAGGCATCACTTCGTATTGTCACCGGACCGGCACAGGGGAGAATATTTCCTGTCAATAAAGAAAAAGTAACCCTGGGCAAGAGCGGGGACAATGACCTTGTGCTTGCCGATGAATTTGTTTCCCGTTATCATGCTGAGGTGAGTTTTAAGAACGGCGATTTTTTCGTCAGGGACCTGGGAAGTAAAAACGGAATCCTCGTTGAAGGCAAAAGAGTTCAGGGGGCAATCCTGAGGCCCTTTTCGACGATAGGTATCGGACAGAATGAAATTGAATTTCTTGTCTCCCGGGAGGATCGGGAGGTCTCAAGTGAAAAAGACGTTGGTGACCTCGGGATAATCGGCATAAGTCCGAAGTTTCTGTCATTATGCTCTTTGCTCAAAAAGGCCGCTTCCTGTGATGCCACAGCCCTGATATGCGGTGATACAGGGACCGGAAAGGAACTGGCGGCACGAACCATCCATGCCTTGAGCAACCGCTCAGAAGGCCCCTTTGTAACTATTGACTGCGGCTCAATACCGCGGGATCTCATTGAAAGTGAACTCTTCGGACATGAAAAAGGAGCATTTACCGGAGCAGGGGCACAGAGAAAAGGTGCCTTTGAGAGGGGGGACCACGGTACTGTTTTCCTCGATGAAATTGGGGAGCTTCCGAAGGAGTTACAGCCAAAACTCTTGAGGATTCTTGAAGAAAGGTCCTTCAAGCGGGTAGGAGGAGATGCCCATATTCCCACCAATATCAGGGTAATTGCTGCCACAAACAGAGAGCTCAATAAAGAGGTCATGAAGGGGAATTTCAGAGAGGACCTTTTTTTCCGCCTCTATGTTATTCCCATATGTATGCCGCCTCTCAGAGAAAGGGGTGAAGACATCCCATTGCTTGCAGAATTCTTTATGCAGAAGTTTAAAGCAACGTCTGAGAGCGGCATGGTATCGATCAGTGCTGACGGTATCAAGAAACTGAAGGAGTACGCATGGCCCGGCAATGTGCGGGAGCTCAAGAATACTATCGAGAGGGCCATTGTCAGTGCGGAAGGGGAAACAATAACTGCCGGCGACATTCACTTTATTGCTCCGATTAAAATGGAAGATACACCGCAGGTCCATGGGTCAGGGTCCCTTGAGGACATTGAAAAACAGACGATAATAAATGCGCTGAAGGCACAGGGCGGGAACAAGAAAGCGACTGCAAAGGTCCTGGGTATCGCATATTCGACAATGTGTGAGAAAGTAAAAAAGTACAAGATTGATATGTGAACTGCATGAAGAAGGGATGAGAGGACCCATGCCTCTCATGGAATCACGATTACCTGTCCCGCTGCTTCGCTATCTCATGAGCAAATATTGAGAAGGCCATGGCAACATTAAATGAAAGCCGGGCGCCTTTCATAGGCAGGTTTATTTTCATATCCAGATGTTTCTGTATCCCGTAACGGATTCCTTTCCCCTCGGCACCCAGCACCAGGCATAGGGGGAACGGCAGCGCCGTTGTATTTATGTCCTGCCCCTCTTCAACAACTGTCCCTACAGCCCAGTACCCTGCTTTTTTTGCTTTCATGAGAGCTGATGAGAGATTGGTGACCCGGCAGACAGGGACATAATTTTCTCCGCCCGACGCGACATGGATGACCGTCTCATTTATTTCACATGAGCCGTGTTCAGGGATAACAAGAGTAAACCCGTTGAAACAGGCTGCAATTCTCATTATTGATCCCAGATTGTGGGGATCGTTCAGGCTGTCCAGAAAGATACAGGATAAACTACTTTCTATCCCTGTTTTTATAGTTTCATCAAAAGAGGTGTATTGGTATTTGTTGACTTCAGCGACAATTCCCTGAAGACGATCTGCCTTCTTGATACGGAGCAGCTCTTTTTCCGACACTTTCCTGAAGGGGGTTTTGCTGGTCTTTACAAGCTTCATTATGTGGGGACCATTGAAGTTTTCCTGAACAAAAATCTGCCGGATACTTTCAGGGCTGACCTTCAACCGTTCA
>CALZGI010000087.1 GCA_945786855.1 Thermodesulfovibrionia bacterium
GCGAAAAACGCTGGGCCACGCTGGAAATAAGTTTTGCACCGAAAGGCACATTCGTTCTGCTGGGTTATCATATCAGCCCCTTCACCCTTCTGCTCCTGTTTTTTGCGATTATCAGTTTTACGGGGTTTATATTTTTCATGAAGAAGTCACTGCGATATCTCGATCCTTCATCTGTTATGCCCAGTCGCGTAAAGCATGCGCTTGACACATTAACGGAAGGGGTGCTTCTTCTCGATAAAAATGAGCGTATTGTCCTGGCTAATTCTGTTATCGTTGAAAAACTTGGATGCACGGCAAAGGAGCTTATGGGGGTAAAGGCGCACAAACTGAACTGGGTTGACCATGAAACCAATAAACCGCCCGAAACGCTGCCCTGGAACCGTGCTACGACACAGTCTGAAAAACAGGCGGGAATTCTGCTTGATCTTAATACGAGGGTTAATGGAATTAGGACCTTTGTGGTAAACAGTGCACCAATTCTTGACGATAAACAGAAGAGCCGAGGTGTAGTGGTGACATTCGATGATGTGACGGAACTTGAAAAACAGAGTTTTCAACTTTCCAGAATGGTCGAACTGCTCCAAATGTCAAGAGACAAAATAAACCTCAAGAATAAGGAAATACAACTGAAGAACAAGGAACTGGAAATCCTCGCCACAAAGGATTCACTGTCAGGCTGCCTGAACCGGCGAGCTTTTTTTATACGGGCGGAGCAATTTCTCACGGAATCCATTAAAGAAAATAAAATCGTGTCATGCATTATGGTAGACCTTGATTTCTTTAAATCGGTGAATGACACATACGGGCACGCTGTCGGTGACCATGTAATCCAATTTGCGGCACATGTCCTGAAAGGGGCTGTAAAGGGAGATGATATGGTCTGCCGGTACGGAGGGGAAGAGTTTTGTGTTCTTTTGCCAAACTGCGATGGTGAAAATGCTGCTACAATTGCTGATAGTATCAGGGTCAAGATAGAAGCACAAAGTGCTCAGGCCATTTCAGAGGCGCCAGAGCTTCGCCTTACCGCAAGCTTTGGCGTGAGTGATTCATACTCTGAAGCGAACAGCATAGAAGAAATACTGGCACAGGCAGACAGTGCTCTATATGCTGCAAAAAAATCGGGACGTAATCGAGTCGTTTCCTGGGACAGCATAAGAGACAAAGAACTCCTCCAGCGGGCTCAGAATAACTTGCTTTTCCAGTGATGCCTGCCTAGCCTACATTATTCAGGGTAACCTCTGTTCAAATGTCTGCCCGCACGTCAGAGAATGTGCACACTGGCATTTCTTTAATTTGTAAGCAGGTCTTCCACTCCAAGGTCGGGGGCAATACTCAAGAGTAGATATACTTTGTCTGTTAATAAAATCACTCCAAAGGCAATAAGCAGAAGGCCGCTCAGAATCATAATTACTTTCATATATTTCTGAATCGCACTGAAGTGACTCAGGAATGAGTTGATGGCAAGCGATGTTACCATGAAAGGGACGGCAAGGCCGAGGGAATATACAAGAAGAAGGTAAAAGCCCTGCAAGGCCGAACCTGTTGTGCTCGCGATGAGCAGGATTGAGCCGAGAATAGGACCGATACAGGGAGTCCATCCTGCCCCGAATGTCAGGCCCACAATATAAGAGCCGAAATACCCTCTCGGCTTTGAATGGAGATGGACTCTCTTTTCAGATGCAAGAAAATTAAGCTTCAGAACGCCCATTACATACAGACCGAGCACGATAATGATTATTCCGCCGATAATCCTGATATGGTCGTAATAAATGGCGAGATACTTCCCCACAAAAGAAGAAGACACCCCGAGGAGAACGAATACTGTTGAAAAACCGACTACAAATGCAAAAGAATTGATTAAAGTCAGTTTTCGTATCCGCGCCTTGTCGCCTTTTTTGAAGTCTTCAAAGGATATCCCCGTGATGAATGAGAGATAAGAGGGGATGAGGGGAAGTACACAGGGCGAGAGGAAAGAGAGGAGCCCTCCCAGAAATGCTGTTATGTAACCTATTTGTGACATATATTAATTAGAGACAAGCCATCAGCTGTCAGCTTTCAGCCTTGAAATAAGCAAAATTATGTAATAATTATTTTTCATAGCAGCGTCAAATTTTATGTATCCCTTTTGCTGCAATAAATTACGTGCAATTACTTTCGTACAGTATGCACAGGCTGACAGCTGATCGCCGAAAGTTGAAAGCTTTCTTTATGATTTTACAGGATGAGAGGACAATAACGCCACTTCGATTTCTGTGGGACGAAGAACAGGTATCAGTGCCTGTGGTCTGCACAATCCACGGTACTTCCCTTTATTTTCTCTATTGCATGGGCCAGGACAGGAAGGATGACAGACAGGTTTTCCTGAACAGCCTTGGGGCTGCCCGGCAGATTTATGATCAATGTTTTTCCCCGCACGCCTGCGACTGCCCGCGATATCATGGCATAGGGCGTCTTTTTCAGAGACTCAAAACGCATAGCCTCAGCAATGCCCGGTACTTCGTATTCAATAATTTCCTTTGTTGCATCGGGAGTTATATCCCGGGGAGAGACTCCTGTTCCACCGGTCGTAAGCACCAGGTCGGCTTTTTCACAGAGCGATAGCAGTTTCTTTTTTATGAGGGCCTTTTCATCGGGAAGTATCTCATAGCTGATTATTTCGGCGTCTATATTCTTGACGAGCTTTTCAATTGTCGCGCCGCTTGTGTCTTCCCGCTCGCCTTTTGAGCCCTTGTCGCTTAATGTGAGGATGGCAGCTTTTATCATTCGATATCTTTCAGCGGTCAGCTAATAATATGTCAGGAATTCGTCTAACAACCAAGGGCAGACACAGGGGTCTGCCCCTACAATTGTACGGGCGGGGTTACCCCGCCCCTACCACTTTTATCTCATCTCCTGTTGTAATCGTCCCGCCTTTCAGGACTTTCACAAAAATGCCTTCCTTGGGCATGACGCAGTCTCCTGCCTGGTGATAAATGGCACAACGGTTGTGGCAAACTTTACCAATCTGGCTTACTTCGACTTCTATGTCCCGGCCGATGGTCATTTTTGTCCCGACAGGGAGGACCGGCAGGTCGATCCCTTCGGTTGTAATGTTTTCAGCAAAATCGCCGGGTCCGACCTTAAGTCCTTTTTCCTGCATTTTTTGTATGCTTTCAAGGGCAAGGAGACTGACCTGTCTGTGCCATTTTTCTGATGCGTGGGCGTCTTTTTCTATCCCGAAGTTCTCTTTCAACAATGCCGAGGCGACGGCTTTTTTTCTTACGCCCTTTTTGTCACTTATATTTATCGATACGATTTTTGCAGGCATGTTTCAATTACCTTGGAATATGCAGGGGCATGGCATGCCGTGCCCCTACCTGATTAGAGCTCCCTGTTTCACATCTTTTTCCGGTATAAGTATGACCGGCTCACCGCTGTCATCAGTGGCTGCAAGCAGCATGCCCTGGGACTCAACACCCATTAATTTGGCAGGCTTCAGGTTTGCAACCACGACGATGCTTTTCCCCTTGAGATCTTCAGGAGCGTATGATTTGCCGATTCCTGCCACGATTTGCCTGTTTTCTCCTGTATCTACCTGAAGCTTAATTAGTTTATTTGAGCCTTCCACACGCTCTGCGGCGATGACTTTGCCAATCTTGAGCTGTGCCTTTGCGAATTCGTTTATCGATATCAGATTGTCTTTCTCTGTTTCCACTGGTTTCTTCCTCTGCTTGTCCGTAATGCCATGGGTTCCCCCAGGCTTTTTTGCCGGACTTTCTTTGCTGAACATTTTCTTTAAGTCAATCCTCGGAAACAGGGCATCACCTTTATGGACTTTTGTTCCGGGCTTCAGGTTCCCCCACGTTCCTTTTTCCTCAATGTTTGTTCGGGCGATATCTTCGTCGAGCCCCAGCTGCTGCCAAATCTTATTTGCAGAATCGGGCATGAAGGGATAAAGATAGAGAGCGGTGATCCGGATAGATTCAGCAAGGATATAAAGTGTATTGGAAAGAACAGCATCTTCCTTTTCCTTCCATGGCTCCGAAGCCGCTATGTATTCATTGAGCCCGCTGATGATTTTCCACAGTTCCTGAAGGGCCAGGTTGAACTGAAGTCTGTGGAGACAGGCCTTGTATTTTTTCCCGATCTCTTCGTCTGATTCAGGATCGAACCACTTTTTAATTTTTTTCTCCAGGGAATCCCTGTCTTTGCTCCCGTCAGGTTCCGGAACAATGCCTCCCCTGTACTTTTCGATCATCTTGACCGTTCGGCTCAGCAGGTTGCCTATATCATTGGCGAGGTCGGTATTCATCCTCCTGGCGAGGGCCTCTTCTGAAAAGTCCCCGTCAAGGCCGAAGGGTACTTCCCGAAAGAGAAAATAACGAAAGGCATCGATGCCGTACTTTCCCGCCATCTCCCCGGGATCCACCACATTCCCGAGAGATTTTGACATCTTCTTCCCTTCCACGGTCCACCACCCGTGGGCAAAGATATTTCCGGGCAAAGGGAAGTCAAGGGCCATGAGCATGGTAGACCAGTATACTGCGTGAGTAGTCAGGATATCCTTGCCGACAATATGGTGATCTGAAGGCCACCAGTCGGAATCGACCCGTACCGGGAAGTCGCCAAGTTTTGCCTGTTCTCCGTGGGGCGCAAGGTAACGGGTTGCCGAGAAGTAGTTCAGCAGTGCATCAAACCAGACGTAGGTCACAAAATCCCTGTCAAAGGGAATTTCAACTCCCCACGACAGGCGGGACTTAGGCCGTGTGATACAGAGGTCTCCGAGGTCGTTATTTTTCAGAAACCCCAGCACCTCATTCTTTCTTGTTTCAGGGAGGATGTAGTCGGGATTGTCTTCTATATATTGAACCAGTCTGTCCTGATACTTTGACATGAGGAAAAAATAATTCTCTTCTTCTATCTGCTCTACAGGGCGGCCGCAGTCAGGGCAGTTCCCTTCAACGATTTCCTTTTCTGTCCAAAACCGCTCATCGGGCGTGCAGTACCAGCCGAAATATTTTCTCTTTTCGATTTCACCCCTGTCCCAGAGCATCTGGATAATTCCCTGGACGGTTTTTACATGCTCCCCATCAGTGGTTCTGATAAACCCATCGTTTAAAATGTTCAATCTCTTCCAGAGGGACTTGAAATTTACAACCATTTCGTCGGAATGTTCCTGCGGTGACCGTCCCCTTTCCTGTGCCGCCCTTTCGACTTTCTGTCCGTGCTCATCGGTTCCCGTAAGGAAGAAGACGTTCTTCCCCCGCAGCCGGTTGAAGCGGGCAAGGATATCGGCGGCAATTGTTGTGTATGCATGACCGATGTGAGGGACATCGTTTACGTAATAAATCGGTGTCGTGACGTAGAATTTATTTGCTTGTTTCAGGTCCATTTCCCGTAGGTTTCTTCTTTTTCCAGAATTTCCTGCGCTTTCTGGAAGATCTGCCTTTCCCTTTTGATTCCGACTGTTCAGCTTTTTCAGCAGGAACTGCTTCCTGCGTTTTCCCCTGTGTGCTTTCGGGAGAAGCTTTTGCAGGTCTTCTTCTCCTCCTCCTTCTGGGATCTTTCCCAAAGCGCTTTTGTTCTTTTCCGTCCCTTTCCGTTGTTTTTTCTGCTCCCGGCGGTAAGGGCGTCACCTTTTGTTCGGGAGTGACAGTGGATGCTGTCTTTTCGGCCTGATCAGCCGTGGTCTCATCAGGGATTTGATCATGACCGGCAGTCTCCAGATCATTCTCTTTTGTTATTTTCGGCCGGGACGCTGCCTCTTTTCCTGCATTTTCCCGATACTCATAGCCGAGACAGCACATGAGCCTGCCGCAAATACCGGAGAGCTTGCTCTGATTTATGGACAGCGACTGCTGTTTTGCCATTCTTATTGTTATGGGAGCAAAGGAGGTAAGAAAGAGGCTGCAGCACGTTTGCCGGCCGCACACACCAAAACCCCCGAGCAACTTTACTTCATCCCGCACGCCTATCTGCCTCATTTCAATCCTGGTCTTGAACCTGGCTGCGAGGTCCCTGACCAGCTCTCTGAAATCGATTCTTCCGTCAGCAGTAAAATAAAAAATGAGTCTTTTTTTGTCCATCGTTGTTTCGGTGGTCACAATTTTCATCGGCAGGTTGAGGCTGTTTACTTTTTCAACGCAGAACATTTTTGCCTCGTCCTCAAGAGAGCGGTTGCTTTTTACCGTTTCAAAGTCTTTTTCTGTTGCTACTCTCAATACTTTTTTGAGCGGCTGCCGGGTTTTCTCTATAATCTGCTTTGGCGTCACCACACGGCCGAGACTCAGCCCCATCTCGGAGTCAACAACAACGCGAGCACCCGGCGCAGCATCAATATCCTGAATGTCAAATGTATACACCTTGCCGCAGCTCCTGAATCGGATCCCTACTACCGTTTGACTGGGAGGACTCTCCGGCTCTTTGGGCGTTTCCGTCACATTATTGTTTTCCATCGTTTAATTTCCTCAAAACTGTTCAGTTCATCGTAATCGTACATGAAAAAAAATTAAACTGAATACCAGCTGTTTTCTATTGTTGTACGCTCTTCCCGAGGGATTTTCTGAGCATAAGACTGACAAAATTAAAAGTGAGTTGTTTATTTAAGTTGAATGCCAGTTTCCTTTTTATATTATATAGGTCACGTGCCAATTTTAATACATCCGCAAGCCGTGCACACCCGGCAAGCGTCCTGATCTCCGCTGTCAAATCCTGATTAACAAGAAGTTCTGTTTCTTCCGTAGCGTTATATACTGCTATGTCACGCAGCAGCAACTGACTCCAGTCGAACCATTCATCCATGGATTCTCTGTCTTCCCAGATATCTGCTTCGAGATTGTTCACCATCTGCATGAACATGCTGAAAGACCAGTCTCGCTGTCCGATTAAATCACCTTTGAGCGCATATCCGAGCCTTCCTCCGGAAAGAGTGCTCAGGAGGCCTGTCTGCCCGTCGTCGAGATTGTCTAATTTTTCCTTCAGCAGGCTTTTCATAGTTTCAACAGGCAGGGGGGGAAAGCTTATCCTCTGGCATCTTGAACGGATTGTCGGGAGCAGCATGTCCGGACGGGATGAGATCAGTATTAAAATACTTTGTTCAGAGGGTTCTTCAAGTGTCTGCAGGAAAGCGTTTGCCGCGGACTGATTAAGCCGGTCCGCATTATCAATCAGGGCTATTTTCCATCTGCCTTCAAAAGGCTTGTACGACAGGGACTCTTCAAGTTGTCGTATTGCATTGACGGTAATTTGTCTGCCTTCCCCTTCCGGTTCGATCATAAAGACATCAGGGTGGATTCCTTTTTCTGTCTTTGTGCAGGACTGGCATGTATCGCAGGCATCTATCTCGCTCACATCGAATGTGTCAGCACTCTCTTCTGCCCCCGACGAAAACAGATCGTTCTCGCCATCATTCATGCAATTAAGGGTTTTTGCAAAGTTAAAAGCCGTAAGCTTTTTGCCTATCCCCTCATCACCGGCAAAAATAAGGGCATGGGGAATACGGTCCTGTGCAATACATCCTTTTAAAACATTAATGGCTTTGTCCTGTCCGATAATGTCTCTCAGTGCCATGATTCCTCTACAATTTTTATGATTTCCCTGCTGATTTCCTCTTTGTCCCGGGATGCATCAACGAGTCTGACTCGTTCAGGCTCTTCTCTGGCGATCTGGTGGAACCCCTGCCTGACGCGTCCATGAAAATCAATGGTTTCCTGCTCAAACCTGTCAATTTTCTGCGCTGTTCTGTTTCTTCTCAGCCCTTCTTCAACGTCGAGGTCGAGCAGGATCGTAAGAGAAGGTTTCAGGTCAGGGACAACAATGTCATTGAGAGTTTCGATGATCGACAGGTCAATCCCCCGGGCGTATCCCTGATAGGCCGCCGTCGAGTCTGTAAAACGGTCTGTTATTACAACGGTATTTTGAAGCAGCGCCGGGTATATTATTTCCCGTACATGCTGCGCCCTGGCGGAATAATAGAGAAGGAGTTCGGTAAGAGGGTCCATATCATTTTCAGGATCAAGAAGGAGCCCCCTGATTTTATTCCCGATGTTTGTGCCCCCCGGTTCAGCGGTTTCAAGAACGTTGTGTCCTTGTGCCCTGAGATAGGCTGCGAGGAGCTTTGCATGGGTGCTTTTACCCGAACCTTCTGAACCTTCAAAGGATATAAAGCCTTTCACTCTAGACATAGGTGTTTCGCAAATCCTTGAGCAGAGAGAATGCCTTCAGCGCACCTTCGATATTCAGAGAGCCTGTACCGCAGGAAGGAGTAATGAGCACCTGCTGCCTGAGCCTGTCTCCGGGGATCCCGATTTTCTCGAGCGAGGTTAACCCGTTTTCCAGTTTTTCTCTGATGAGCGGCAGGCTTGTCTGGTGTATTTCCTCAGTAGTCGGAACGACACCCCAGGCAATGAAACCGCCCCTCTCTATATAGGATTTCATGTCTTCCGGATATATGCTGAGTGTATCCCAAAAGTCATAGGCATCAAAATTAAAGACATCAATTCCCGACGATAGTGCTATCGGCCAGTCCGATCGTCCACAGCAGTGAATACCTGCAATTCCCCCGCACTCTTTAACGAAATCAACGATTTCTTTCAGCATCCGTGAGGCTTCTTCATTGCTGACACCGATGTAGGCAGACGTTCCAAGGGCAGTCAGAATTGGTTCATCGATAAAAATCAGCACCCTGTCTGCAAAGGGTTTGAGCATGTTGATCTGCCAGCGCACTTTGCCTTTCAGCAATTCCAGGGAAAGGTCCCTCATTTCGTCATCGAAAAAAATGGGGCGCTTCTGTTTGTCCGTCAGGGACAGGGCAAAAGTCAGAGGTCCCGTAATGTGCCCTTTTATGGCAGTGAATTGTTTGTTTTTCTTTTTCAGAAGCTCAATGAATGTATAAAATCCTGCGGCATATTCACTCGAGATAGGGAATCCTTTGTTTCCTGCAATTGCTTCGTAAAAGTCCGAAAGGGCAGAATCCTCCGCTGCTTCAACGTAAAAGCTGTCCTTTTCAATTCTCATAAAAGGAAACCCCTCGGAGTATTGGGGAACCATCAATTCAAGAAAGCTTCTATGGGGAAGCTGGGGCCAGAAAGGGATATCTACCGCGTCCAGAATGACCTCACAGGCCTCAATGGGGTCAGTATGGGGTAAACTGCCTATCCCTGTTGTATTAAAGCTTTGAAACATAACTATTAATCATACTCTATGGAGACGGGAAGTTTCAAATTGGCAGCGTGCCGGGTATGGCTTCCCCGTCTGTTTTTTATCTCCAGGTTCATCATCCTGGTTTGAAGACAGCATATTTGCCATGAATGGTACGGATCCCGTTATAGTGTGTGACTGCTCGGGGCAGAAACCTGAATCTAATGATTCCCGTGATTGTAAAGAATGAACCGTTAAAACAATGGCAGCGCTGAAGAGAATGTGTTAGAATTTACCGTGTCTTACTGGTAATTATTCCATTTATTTCAATATCAAAAGGAGGATGTGGTATGGATATCAAGAGAATAGGCGTGATCACAAGCGGAGGGGACTGCGGAGGATTGAACGCGGTGATCAAGGGTGTGGCGCGGAAGGCGTATGCACTCGGAATTGAATCAGTTGTTATACCGAACGGATATGCCGGTTTGTATAATCTCATTGAAATGGACGATGTTGTTACCCTGAATGCCGAAAGAGTCAGTAAGATAGAGGCGTCCCTTGCGGGGTCCGAGGCGGGGCATTCCAGGGTAAAGATCAGCAAGATCGACGATCCCGATAAATATGAAAGGATAAAGAAGGGACTGCAAAAGTTCAACATAGACGGTCTTATCATCAGCGGCGGCGATGACACGGGAAGTGTGGTCGTTGATCTTTCCAATCAGGGGATTCCCTGCATCCATGTACCGAAGACGATGGACCTTGACCTCCAGCCCTACAGTGTGGGCGGGGATTCAGCCATTAACAGGATATCAGTATTTGCGAGAGACCTGAAGACGACCGGGATGAGTCACAACAGAATCCTTGTAATAGAGGTCTTCGGGAGATATGTAGGCCATACCGCCTACCGGGGAGGCATCGGTGCCGAGGCTGACTGTATCCTGATTCCCGAAGTCCCCGTAGATTTTGATATTGTATACAACCATATGAAGACGACCTACTTCGCCAGAATAGAGAGAAGTGATGTGAAGGCCGGCACTTATGTGATTGTCGTTGCTGAAGGGCTGAAAAACGCCAGCGGGGAGATGCTCTATGATGAGTCTGCAGGAGTTGATGCCTTTGGCCATAAAAAGCTTGCGGGCGCCGGCAAGTATATACGGCAGCAGCTTGAAAAGCGATTGAAGGCCGACCCTGAAGTGGAAGCGTTCATGAAAAGAACAGGGATGTATGTCCCGGGCATTTATGCCATCCCGGAAGTCAGGGAGGTGACGCCCGGGCACCTTGTCAGGTCAGGACACTCCTCGGCCTACGACGTTAACTTCGGGCACAAGGCCGGAGCTGCCGCGGTCATCCTCCTGCGTGCAGGAAAGACAGGGAATACGGTAACAAATGTGGAAGGCTGCAAGGTCATGTATATTCCGACAACGGATGCAATCAAGAGGAGGGAAGTAGACATCAGGGAGCTTGCGCTCTTTGAGAGTCTTGGGACCTGCTTCGGCCGGACACCTGTTGAGTTCAAACCGGAACTGGTCGATGAACGGAGAACGATTGAACGACCTATGTAACTGCAGAGGGATTGTTTCAGATGGGCCGGGAACCCCGGCCTTTTTTTATTTCACCAGGTAAGAAAACTTTTCTCTTAATTCGTCAACGCTCAATCGCCCTGCCTTTGCGAGTTTTGCCACGCGGGGAGGGGTGAGGTCTTCTTTTTCAAGTCGTATCATGTACTGTCTGCCCACCTCATAGGGGTCTGCTTTTGTATTCACATACCTTACCCTGGTCCTTTTAGTGGCAGGGTCGATGATCTTTCTTAAGGGAATCGGTTTTATCTTTCCTTCGTAAAAGGATATCAAAGCCCCGGAACCGCCTTTCATGAGATACTTTACTGCGCTGTATCCCAGGTTTCTCGTGTACTCCGCATCAAAGGGAATCGGGTCGGCTGCCCTTAACTCATATCCTATGGTTTTGTGGACGATTTTAATGTCTACCTTCCGATTCTCCAACTCGGTATGCACAAAGTGCTGGAGGATTCTCCCGAGCTGGATCTCAGAAAGCCTCAGCGCCCCCCGCTCGTCATTTTGAAGACATTCATATTTTGACAGTTCATTTGCATCAATACTGCCGGCAACTCCTTCGGCAAGTATTGCGACACCGTAGGAAAATCCCTGGGAGATCCGTTTAATTATGGTGCTTTCAAGAATATCGGCCACTTTGGAAAATTTCAGTTTCTTTTCCGGGAACTCTTCAGGGATTATGGTTAACGTTGATCCCGCTGCCTTCCCTATTCCGAGGGCAAGATGCCCTGTATGTCTTCCCATGGTCGTGACAAAATACCACCGGCCTGTGGTGCGGGCGTCCTCTTTGATGTTACTGACGATTTCTGTCCCCCAGTGCCGGGCAGTTTCAAATCCGAAGGTTTGTGCTCCACCGGGCAGAGGCAGGTCATTGTCGATGGTCTTCGGTACATGCACAATAGAGATTTCTCCCTTTGTCCTTTTTTCAATTTCCCTCGCCACAAAGGATGTGCCGTCACCACCAATGGTGATAAGGTAATGAAGCTTTAATGCCTTTAAGGCCTTTATCATTGCCCGAAAACTCTCTTCGGGGTTGTCAGGGAAATCTCGTGATATTCTCAGTATGGAGCCGCCGCGGCTGTGCACAGGCCAGGTATTTTTATTGTTCAGTTGGAGTGTGTGCCTGGTATCTCCGCGGTAGAGCCATTTGAACCCGTCCATGATGCCTATCACGTTCATCCCTCTGTTCGTTGCTTCTATGGTCGCCGCACTGATTACACCGTTAATGCCCGGCGCAGGTCCTCCGCCAACGACAATTCCAAGATTTTTCCCCAATGTTTTCCTCCGGATATGTAATGGTTTTACTATAGTTACCTGTCGGGTTTTTCTGTTCAATCCTTAAATAAATGGTTTTTGTGGCCAACATAATGCTCTATTTTAAACATTGCGGGCATAAAAACAAGTGGACTTTAATCCCCCGGTCTGCACAGCGCAAACGGGACATGTATTATAATGATAAATAGATCGCTCACTGACGAACACCATGGGAGAAACAACATGAACGAAAAACTGCAGAACCGCCTGGAGGAATATTGGGAACTCCTCTTGAAATTTAATCCTACGTTTGCGACCTATATCGGTGATCACCGGTATGACGACTCTCTTGAGGACCTTTCTGAGAAATCTATCACAGAACAGTTAGCGTTCTTTAAGGACCTGTTAAAGAAAGTGGGAGAAATAGATAAAGATCGTTTGACGGAAGAGAACAGACTGAATTATATGCTCCTTGAAAATACCCTGGGCAATCATGTCCGGATGTTCGATTATAAAACCCACCTCCTGCCGCTGGACCATATGCAGGGACCCCATATAGATTTTCCACAGCTTGTTGAATTTCATCCTTTCAACACCAGGCAGGACTTTGACAACTTTATTAAAAGATTAAAGGCCTTTCCTGTTCAGATTGAGCAGGTCATTGATCTGCTGAAGAAGGGGATAGAACAGAACATTACTGCTTTCGGAAAAATTATTGACCATGTATTAATGCAGGTGGAAACCTTTGCTCATTTTAAAACTGAAGACAGCCCATTGCTGGGCCCGCTGTCGAAACTGAATGACCGGTTCAGTTCGGAGGAAAAAGAGGAAATTAAAAATCTGCTGATGGACGCAATTTCGGGCGGTATTACCCCTGCATATAAGAGACTCCATCAATTTCTGAGAGAAGAGTACTCGAAGCACTGCAGGGAGAAAGAAGGCATCTGGTCCCTGCCTGATGGAGACGACATGTACCGCTTTTATGTGAAGTATCATACGACGAGCGATTTTTCTCCCGAAGAGATCCACGAAACAGGGAGAAGCGAGGTTGAGAGGATTGAAGGCGAAATGAAAAAAGTAATGGGCAAAATCGGCTTCAGCGGAAGCATTCGGGAATTTGCGGAATCTATCAAACAGAAAAAGGAACTTTACCCCGAATCAGGGGAGGAAATTATTGACTCCTACAGGCATATTCTTGCAGGAATGGATAAGCGGCTTCCGGAGTTTTTTGGAACTCTCCCGAAAGCAAAATACGATATCAAGCAGATAGAAGAATACAGGGAAAAGGCGGCCCCGGCTGCATACTATTATCCTCCGCCCCGTGATTTTTCACGCCCCGGATATTTTTATGCCAATACCTATAAACCGGAATCGAGACCAAAATACGAAATGGAGGCCCTGTCCTATCACGAGGCAGTCCCGGGCCATCATCTTCAGATTGCGATCATGCAGGAACTGGAAAATATTCCCGAGTTCAGAAGGCATGAAGGCTCGACGGCGTTTATTGAAGGGTGGGCCCTTTATGCTGAAAAGCTGTCCGGGGAGATGGGTTTCTATGCCGATGTTTTTTCTGAATACGGGAAGCTGTCCTTCGAACTCTGGAGAGCTGTCAGGCTTGTTGTCGATACGGGACTTCACTTTTACAAGTGGAACCGCGATGAAACCATTCAGTATTGCAAAGAAAACACCGGCCTGGAGGATCATGAAATAGAAGTGGAAGTAGACCGGTATATAGCGATGCCCGGACAGGCGCTTGCGTACAAGACGGGTGAGCTGAAGATCCTGGAATTGAGAGCCAAAGCAAAGGACCTGTTCGGTTCAAAATTCAACATGAAAGAGTTTCACGACAGACTTCTGGAGCACGGCGCCCTGCCTTTAAATGTCCTGGAAACTCTCATGCTTGAGTGGATGGAACGGTGAGATTCAATAATCAGGAGTTGTCTTCACCGCAGATGTAAGCGCAACTATTGACTACTGCTGTTTTTCTATTTTAAAAAATTCCAAGTACCAAATTACAAATAAATTCCAATTTAGAATGACCAAAGCTCCAAACTCCTAAAACAACATTGCTGTTTGTTTGTTCTTTGGAAATTAGTGATTGTGATTTATTTGTACTTTGGTTCCTGTTATTTGGTGATTGAAATTGTAGAGTCGAGAAAAGCCTGTACAGTTATTCAAAATGCTTTAAGCATTCAGCGCAGTTGATAATATGTACTCCTCAGATTGATTCTGCTATGGGAAGACAGAATGTTTACTGCATCATGAACAAAAAGCAGAAGATCCCCCTTTACCTGTTTATGCCCCTGCAGAAAACCTTCAATTTACGGAAGATCGAAAATTTCCTGTTCCCATTCACTACTATAATGCTCTCCTAAGTATCTGTCTCTTCGCTTGGTGAGCTATTTTTGTCTTCCTTTTTTTTCCTGCCCCTTTTTGCCTTTTTGGGCTTTGCTCCTTTCCCGTTATTGTTGCATCTGTCATGGATGCATGTGAGCAGGTTTGCTGATTTTTGGCAGAACTCTTCAATCCTTTCATCCAGCACTTCTGTTTTTCTGGTACGAACAGCTTCTGACATTTTGCTACCTCCCCTTTCGTTTCTTACCTCTATATCGTCATTTTTTCGCAATTTCTATAGGAAAATAAATAGGCGCCCTTGCGCTGTTCAATATATTTTTCGGTGATTCGTTGAATGAATTTGAATGATTTAGTTCAGTGTCGCTGCTTCAGTACATGGGCCGATATGACCTGTAGGTCAATATGGCCTATGGGGCATGTAGGTCATACTGACCTTGTTGACTAAATCTATGACTGTAACTTGCTGAAAATAAATATTACTTATGCCTGGCATTCCACTTGCATTTAAGTAGTCGCTTTTCATTAAATTGCAAAAAGTGCTGATACGAGAAAGGGAGGTCCGGAATGGCCAGTAAATCACTTAAATATATGACAAAAGACAAAAACAAGAATAAAAATTCAAAAGCAACTGTTGAAATTGGGGAAGCAGCTTTACGATACGGGACGAGTGTAGATTTGGATCCGTTACTTATGGCATCAGATTCAGGGATAGAGCGAATACCGCTCTTTCATTTCTATGAGGGAAAGGCATAAATAAAATTATAAAGGAGAATAAAAATGGGAAACACAATAGGAATTGACTTGGGAACAACAAACTCAGCTGTCGCTGTGGTTCAGCGGGGAGAGCGGGTGGTGGTTCCCAACCAGGAAGGACACAGGACTACTCCATCTGTCGTCGCATTCACAGACAAAGGAGAAAGACTCGTCGGACAGGTAGCAAAGAGACAGGCGGTGACAAATCCGGAAAGAACGATTTTCTCCATTAAAAGATTGATGGGAAGGAAGTACAAATCTGAAGAAGTACAGGACGCCATTAAAAAGCTGCCCTATAAGATCGTTGAAGCGTCAAATGGCGACGCACATGTTGAGATCAGCGGTAAAAGTTATTCCCCTCCCGAGATCTCGGCGATGATCCTGCAGAAGCTGAAACAGGCGGCAGAGGACTATCTCGGCAGTGCGGTGAGCGATGCGGTAATTACTGTCCCTGCATATTTTGATGACAGTCAGCGTCAGGCAACAAAGGATGCAGGCAAGATTGCCGGCCTGAATGTCCTCAGGATAGTAAACGAACCTACGGCAGCCGCGCTTGCGTACGGTATTGATTCAAAGAAAGAAGAAAAGGTAGCTGTTTACGACCTTGGCGGCGGAACATTCGATGTATCTGTTCTCGAGATAGGGGAAGGTGTAACGGAGGTAATATCAACGAACGGTGATACCTACCTCGGCGGTGATGACTTTGACCTTAAGGTCATTGACTGGATGGTTGACGAATTCAAGAAAGACCAGGGAGTTGACCTCAGGAATGACAAGATGGCCTTGCAGAGGCTGAAAGAAGCTGCCGAAAAAGCAAAAATAGAGCTGTCGACTGCTGCTGAGAGTGATATTAACCTGCCTTTTGTTACTGCTGACACATCAGGCCCGAAACATATGGTTTCCAAGCTGACCAGGGCACAGTTCGAGCAGCTGACAGACGATCTTGTGAAGCGCTCACTTGAGCCATGCAGGAATGCCCTGAAAGATGCAGGCCTTGCAGCGTCAGACATCGACGAAGTACTGCTCGTGGGCGGACAGACACGAAGCCCGAAAGTTGTCCAGGCAGTAAAAGAATTCTTCAAAAAAGAGCCGAACAAGGGCGTCAACCCCGATGAAGTAGTAGCCGTTGGGGCAGCAATCCAGGCTGCGGTGATCAAGGGAGATGTGAAGGACGTGCTTTTGCTTGATGTTACTCCTCTTTCTCTGGGTATTGAGACACTGGGAGGCGTATTCACAAAGCTTATCGAGAGAAACACAACGATCCCTGCGAAAAAAAGCCAGGTGTTCTCAACCGCAGCTGATAATCAGCCGGCAGTAGGCGTCAGGGTATTTCAGGGTGAAAGAGAGATGGCATCGGACAATAAGCTTCTCGGTAATTTTGAGCTCGTCGGAATTCCGCCTGCACCAAGGGGCGTCCCCCAGGTTGAGGTTGCATTTGACATTGATGCCAACGGCATTCTCCATGTATCAGCGAAGGACCTCGGGACAAGCAAGGAGCAGTCAATCAGGATCACCGCATCAAGCGGATTGTCGGACGATGAGATAGCCCGCATGGTGAATGAGGCTGAGTCCCATGCTGAGGAGGATAACAGCAGGAAGCAGCTTATCGAGGCTAAAAACGAAGCGGACAGCCTTATCTATACTGTTGAAAAAACGTTGAGCGAGCACAGCAGTAAATTGGGCGATGATGACAGGAGAGCCGTGGAAGAAGCGCTTGAAGCATGCAAAAGCCGTAAGGACAACTCGGAAAATGCAGAAGAAATAAAATCTGCCGTGTCAGTATTGTCTGCAGCGTCACATAAAATTGCAGAGCACATGTATAAAGACTCGCAGACCGCAGAGGGAGCATCAGGGTGCAGTGGAGGAAGCTGTGGTACGGAGCAGTCCGGTGAACAGGATGATACTGTTGAAGCGGAGTTTGAGGAAGAGACAGCCGGAAAAGGCGTTTAAAAATAGTTTTAGTTGACAAATAAGGCAGGGTCGAATTTTAGTTCGTCCCTGCCTGACTTTTTTCATGTTCTGTGTTGTTCAGCAGCGTGATCTGATCATTCAGTGTCCAGAAGTCATAGAGATATCCCAGACCGAGCAGGCCTGCTGAGAACAGGTAGAGGATCCCGGTGATCCACTTACCCATATACATTCTATGAATGCCGAAGACACCAAGAAATGTATGGAGGATCCATGCAACGCTGTAGTCAATACGGCCTGTGCTAAACCTCAGATTTGCCTGCCTCTCAAGCGACGGAATAAGAAACAGGTCGATCAACCAGCCGATCCCGAGAAGTCCGAGCGTGAAAAAATAGACTGTGCCCGAGATGGGTTTGCCGAAATAAAAACGGTGGGCCCCTGTGAATCCGAATATCCACA
>CALZGI010000088.1 GCA_945786855.1 Thermodesulfovibrionia bacterium
ACAATTTACTGGGTTTATCATTCCATGTATTACTATGGAGGATTGCCGCTGCCTTTGAGCATCCTGCTTATGATACTGCTCAGCATTTCCCAGGCACTGTACATAGCCGGATTTTCAATGCTTTTCACTTTTATCACGAGCCGCTCAGTACTTCCTGCCGTCCTGTCCGCCCCCGTGGTATGGGTTACGCTCGAATATGTCCGGACATACACCATATTCAGCTTCCCATGGTCTGTGCTCGGCTACTCACAGCATAATTTTCTCCCCATTATTCAGATTGCTGATATGACCGGAGTATATGGCATCTCTTTCCTTCTAGCCGCTTCAAGCGGGATGATACATGACATTGCTGTCATATGGACCGACAGATCAGAAATCGCGGGGAAAGCTCTCCGCCGCCTCTCTCCCCTGTGCATAATGATATTCTTACTCGCCCTTGCCGCATCATTCTATTACGGGCATGAAAAACTGGAGGGAAAAGAAGAGGGGAGAGAAATCACGGTCAGTGTTATTCAGGGAAACATTGAGCAGGGCATTAAGTGGGATTCCAGATTCAGGAGAAAAGTCATAGACACCTATAAAAAGCTGAGCATTAAAGCATCAATTGACAGGCCGCAGATTATTGTCTGGCCTGAGTCTGCACTCCCCTTTGCTTTCGGTAATGACAAAGACCAAACCGATGAAATCGTCGCATTTCAGAAAGAGCTCGAAACCCATCTTCTTTTTGGAAGTATCATGGTGAAACCGGGGAAAGGAAAAGAATCCCGATTATCAAACAGCGCACTCCTGCTCTCTCCCGAGGGGGAGATCCTTTCCGTATATGACAAAATACATCTTGTGCCCTACGGCGAGTACGTGCCGCTCAAGGAACTGTTCCCCTTTGTGGGTAAAATGGTCGCTGCCATCGGAGACTTTGCACGGGGACAGGAGACAACAGTCATGGAAACGCCATTCGCAAAAATCGGAAATCTTATCTGCTATGAAATTATTTTTCCGGGGCTCGTGAGAAAATTCGCGGACAGCGGGGCAAATGTGCTGGTAACAATAACAAACGATGCCTGGTTCGGCCATACAGCAGCACCCTACCAGCATTTTTCGATGGCTGTGTTCAGGGCTGTCGAAAACAGGGCGCCTGTCGTCAGGGCGGCGAACACAGGGATCTCAGGATTTATTGACAGCAGGGGAAGGATAATAAGGGAAAGCGGACTCTTCGTTGAAGATGTGCTGACGCAGACGGTGAATACAGGCCTTAAGAAAAGCTTTTATACAAAGTACGGTGATGTTTTTGCATATATATGTATTGTGAGCTCTCTGTTATTGTTTGTATGGGGATTCCTGACTGCAAAAAGGGAGAATTTCTGACAAAGGGGCCCTCAGGCGAAAACGAGCTATAAAAAAGAGGCTACCCCTTACCCTTTTTTGCGGCTTCTTCTTCGTAGAACTTGTTATAGAGGACTTCCCACTCAGAACTGCCCTCGTGTATCTTCTTTGAATAGGACTGCAGTTTTCTCGTGACTTTTTCGTCAATATCGTCTGCGATCTTCAGCTCCTTCACTATTATTCGTCTGATTTCGCGCCGGATCGTGCTCTCTTCATCAAGCAGTTTTATGGCATCCTTCTCAACCATCCCCTTCAGGACCACATGGGTAAGATGGCTGATCTTGTCATCAGAAAGCCTCATAGAATAATATTCCGTTCCTGAACGAGTTTCTTCTTCGTCATATTAAAGAGACTGCGGTAATCAAGCCGTCCCTTTTCTATTTCAGAATCGTATTTCTTCAGGAGCTCTCGTATTTCAGCATTCAACCGGTCTTCTACCATGAGTTCTTCAAACATCAATGCTTCCAGCACTGCAGTAACCTGTTCTTCCGACAGGACACATTCAATGTGCTCCCTCTTCACAAGATCTTCGATAATCTCTTTTGCCATGACAGGCACCCAGCCTTTGGGAACTCTCATTATCCCTCAATAAATGGCAGAAGGGCAATGTTGCGCGCTCTCTTGATCGCCCTTGTCAGCTCTCTCTGGTGTTTGGCACAATTTCCGGTCATTCTGCCGGCCAGCATTTTACCTCGTTCGGTAATATAGTTCCTGAGAGTTTTTATATCTTTATAATCGATAAAATCCGTCTTATCTGCACAAAATCTGCAAAATTTTCTTCTTTGAAATCTTCTATACCGCACTTTTCCACTCCTTATCATGATACGTAATTTTTAGTATTTTCATTAAAATGGTTCTATGTCCGTCGTTTCAGCAGGGGCAGACATTTCCGAGCCTCCGAATTCACTTACATCGGAAGATCCTGCTCCCTGTTTTCTCGAAAGAAACCGTACACTCTGGGCAACAACTTCATGCCTGCTTCGTTTCTGTCCGTCTTCTGTCTCCCAGCGCCTCTCCTGGAGTCTGCCTTCAACAAGGGCGGAGCTGCCCTTGTTCAGATACTGCCCGCATGTGTCCGCCTGCTTGCCGAATACAACGATATTGATAAAAGTAACCTCTTCTTTCATCTCATCACCCTGCCTGTATTTTCGATTCACGGCCATGCCGAAATTACAGACAGAAGTACCCTGTGGAGTATATCTCATTTCCGGGTCTCTCGTCAGGTTGCCAATAAGAATTACTTTATTAAACATTTACTTGTCCTCCGGCGTTTCCTGGCCCGCTTCCGAAGGAGCAGCAGCCGTCTCAGCAGTCCATTTATCGGCAACATCTTCTTTTACCGCTGCTTTGGCAGGAACAGCAGTAACCGCTTCTATCT
>CALZGI010000089.1 GCA_945786855.1 Thermodesulfovibrionia bacterium
ATTAAATGCTTATCTGCTCTGCCTGATTGCCTTGAGATTCAATTGAAGACTTCTTGTCCCGTTCCATTCGTTTAAGCACGGGACAAAGGCAATATCAAGAGATGGAGCCGATTTTACACTTTCCAGCTGTTTACCCATGCTGAAACCGATGGTGTCAATCCTGGAGTTATCCTGCTTAAGGAGCATCTTGAGATGATTCTTTCCGACAATGTTCCGATTCACAACCTCAATATCCCTGGCACCGAAGAGCGGCTGCCTGTTTGAATCTCCATATGGTTCAAGAAGGGTCAATTCGTTGATAAGATTCACGTTTAATTCTGAAAACTTTACTGCAGCATCAATCTCCATTACAGGAACCATCTCCTCGGGCCCGAGTTTTTCTTCAACTATCCCGTTCATCCTGTCCCGGAAGTGAGGAAGCTTTTCAAGGTCAATTCTCAGACCGGCTGCCTGACGATGTCCGCCATAACCGAGCAGTAAATCCGCGCACGCGTCAATCGCATTATATAGATGAAAGGGGGGGATTCCCCGTGCGGAACCCTTGGCAACACTATCTTTGACCGAGAAAAGGAACACCGGCCGGTAAAACATATCAACGAGCCGTGATGCAACAATTCCGACAACTCCGGGATGCCACCCGGGAGATGCAAGAACAATAGCGCTGTCCGGATTATTCCCATCTATCATCTTAAGTGCTGACTTCAGCACGTCGGCCTCGATAGTCCGCCTTTTTCTGTTCTGCTCCTCGAGGAGACCGGCAATTCCCCTCGCCTTGCCTTCATCTTCAGTCAGAAAAAGTTCGACCACTGCACCGGCGTCATCCAGCCTGCCGGCAGCGTTAATCCTGGGAATTAAACTGTAGGAAAGTGATCCTGCACGGCTTCCTCCGTTCACTCCTGCGACTTCTTTCAATGCCCTTATTCCAGTCCTGCACCGGCTCTCATTAATGCTCTTGAGTCCGTGTGTCACCAGAATCCTGTTTTCTCCCAGGAGCGGCACCGAGTCGGCAATTGTTCCCAGAGCAACAAGGTCAAGGAACTCTTCCGGTTTTATCATGGCGCTGCTGCCCATATCCGCCACAAGTGCCTGAATGAATTTGAAAACAACGCCCACTCCAGCAAGATATTTAAAGGGATAGAGGGAGTCTTTCCTGTGAGGATCAATGACTGCCGTCGCTTCAGGCAGCTGCTCAGGGGGCATATGATGGTCCGTTACTATAACATCCATTCCCTTTGAGCGGGCCTTTGAGATTTCCGCTTCAGAGCTGATCCCGCAATCTGCAGTTATAATCAGGCTGGCGCCCACGGATTCGGCCTTTTCTATTCCTTTACTGCTGAGACCGTATCCTTCTGTAATTCTGTTCGGTATGTGGTAGGAAGTTTTTATCCCTAATGCGTTCAGCGAGGAGACCAGAAGTGCTGTAGATGTCACACCGTCTGCATCGTAATCACCATGAACCAGAACATGCTCTTTCCTCTCAACCGCAGCTTTCACCCTGTTGACCGCCGCTCTCATGTCAGGCATCAGAAAAGGGTCATGGATATTACTCAGAGAAGGATAGAGAAATTCTTTTATTGAATCAGGCTCCTTGAGGCCCCGATTTACCAGAACCTGGGCAAGGACCGGTGAAATAGAAAAGGTGTGTGCGAGATAGTTTAAATATTCCCGGTTGGTCCTGCTTACAAGCCAGTTACTATTCATGTGATGGTTGCAGGGTGCATGTTCCGCATCGCGGGCTCAGACTTTTCCCGCAACGTTTATTATTTTTTCCCCAGGTGCTTGCCTTCCCCCATCAGAAGGACAATAGGGCTTGCTACATACATGGAGGAATAGGTCCCGATAATTATCCCGCACATTATGGCAAAGGCAAAATCGTGAATAACCTCTCCGCCAAGAATATAAAGGGCAAAGGTCGCAAAAAAAGTGGTAAGAGAAGTAATAATGGTCCTGGAAAGAACTTCATTAAGGCTGTCGTTCACAATCTCGTCAGTAGATTTCTTAAACCTTGTTCTCAGGTTCTCCCGTATCCTGTCGAACACGACAACCGTATCAGTCAGGGAATACCCCGCGATCATAAGGAGTGCGCTGACGAGGATAAGATTTATCTCTTTCCCCATTAGATAAAAAACACTCAAAACGGCCAGGACATCATGAAATGTCGCTACCGTCGCACCCACACTAAACTTAAACTGAAAGCGTACGGTAATATAAATAAGGATTCCGATAATGGCTGCAATAATAGCCCAGAAGGCGTCATTTCTCAGCCGCGCCCCGACTTTCGGTCCTATCTCTGTTGTCGAGTCAACGACCAGACTGCTCTCAGAAAATTTGTCCGACAGAACTGAGACGATTTTATTCGAGAGATTCCCGAGGGTCTGTTCGCCCTTCTTTATCCTGACAAGTATCTTGTTTTCTGTCGGCAGGTCCTGAAGATCAAATTCCTTTACCCCGCCATTCGACAGTGCTTCCCGTATTTCTTCCATCGGAATGGTCTCATTAAACTTGATCTGTACTGCCGTTCCTCCGGCAAAATCGATACCAAGATTTGCTGTTCCCCTCGCAATCTGAATAATTGCAAAGAGGCCTATTAAAATGAGTGCTGTCGAAAATGCAAGGGCAAACTTCCTCTTGCCCATAAAATCGATCTTTGTGTTTTTTATAATTTCAATCATATGCTCAGCTTTTTCATCTCCCATTTTGATGTAATTAAATCAAAAACCGTTTTCGTTCCTATGAGCGCCGTAAAGAGATTTATAAAGACGCCCCAGCCGAGGGTCACGGCAAACCCTTTGATTGGCCCCGTACCGAACTGGAAAAGAACGACAGCAGTAATCAGCGTTGTAACGTGAGAGTCAAAAATAGTCCAGAATGCTTTATCATAGCCTGAGTCAATTGCCGCCCTCGATGTCTTCCCGAGCCTGAGTTCTTCCCGGATCCTCTCAAACATGAGGACGTTACTGTCAACGGCCATCCCTATGGCGAGAATAACCCCGGCAATTCCCGGCAGGGTAAGAGTGGCATTGAATGCAGACAGGACCCCGATGAGAAAGACTATGTTCAGAACAAGTGCAAAATCCGCTATGACTCCCGACATTCTGTAATAGGCAATCATAAAAAGGATCACGAGAATAGCTGCAATAACACCTGCCTTTAGCCCCGCCGTTATGGAGTCACTGCCGAGGGAAGGACCAACGGTCACATTCTGAAGCATTTTCAAAGGAGCGGGAAGAGAACCTGATCTCAGGACAATAGCAAGGTCCTTGGCTTCCTGCATGGTAAATGAGCCCGTGATCTGGGCGCTGCCTCCTGCGATTTTTTCCTGAATTACAGGGGCGGAATAAACATTATCATCAAGAACTATCGCCAGGCGCTTTTTTACATTATTCGCCGTGATCTGTTCAAAAAGCTTTGCCCCTGTAGAATTAAAAACAATCGAAACATAGGGTTCATTATATCTCTGGTCAATATTGACCCGGGCCTCTGTCAGGAACTCCCCGGTCATGAGAGACTGTTTCTTCATAAGGTACGGTATTTTTGTCTCCACTCCTGTTTCCCTGTTTCGAACCCTTCCGAATAGGATCTCAGCCTCACCAGGGAGCTGGTCTTTATACTGCTGAATGATTTCTTCCTCATCATCAGGGAGGATTGTCCCCGGAAGTTGAGCGGCAAACGGGGATTCGTCATCAAGCAGTTTAAATTCAAGAATTGCTGTTTTACCAACGAGATCAATCGCGCGGCGCGCATCCTTTACTCCGGGAAGCTGGACAACAATCTCATTGCCTGACTGTTCACGTATATCCGGTTCTGCAACTCCAAACTGGTCCACCCTGTTCCTGATCGTCTCCAGGGCCTGGTCAATAGCAAAACTCTTTATATTGTCAATCTCCTGCTCACTCAGCCCGTATACAAGCCTGCCTTCAGCCCGGGTCCTGAGTTCGAGGTTTGGAAACTCTTTCTGAACTGTATCCGCCGCCAGTGCATCGTCGGATACTACAACAATATCGGAGTTCTCTTTTACTCCCTTTGCTTCTATCTTGTTTTCATTAAAAATATTTGTCAGGCTCGATGCAACTCTTTCCATTGTCACATCAACAGCCTTCTCCCCGTCGACTTCATATACAAGATGGACCCCGCCCTGCAGGTCCAGTCCCAGAACTATTCCGTACTTCTGAAGCCACTCCGGAAGTGAATCATGAAGAGATGTTGATGGAAGATAGAAAATGATGGACAGTACTGTTGCAACTGCTATGAGTGCAATACGCCAGAAAAAATTCTTCTTCAATGAATCGTTACTCCTTTGTTCTCAGGTTGGCAACAAAATTACGGTTAACTTTTATCTTAACGTCAGATCCGATCCCGATCTTTAATGTCACATTATCAGCATCAAAATCCTCTATAACTCCGTATATCCCGCCGTTCGTCATTATTTTATCGCCCTTTTTCAGGTTTTCCAGCATTTGCTTGTGTTCTTTCGCTTTCTTGGACTGTGGTCTGATAAGAAGAAAGTAAAAGATTACGAAAATCAGTATGAGCGGCAAAAATGACTGAAACATAGCTGCAGGACCCTGGGCTGCCCCGTCACCTGCAGGGGGGCCGGCCATTGCATATCCCATATCTGTCATTCCTGCTGTCATACAGGAAAAGAGAAAAATAATTTTCAGCAAACCGGACCTGCTTTTATCTGCTGCGTTGCCAAAAAAGCCTGAATTTCTTTTTACCGGGGTAAACATGATAGTCCTCCAAGTGCATTAATTTATAATCAAAACCTTGATACTATAACTTTTCAGCCTTTTATTAATCAAGGGTTTGTGGAACGGAAAGCCGATCTGCATAAAGGGCTAAATATCCTCGACATCGTCCCCCTCTTTCTCAAACTCCTTCAGGACCTTTTTGACTTCATCATCGGTTTTTTTCAGTTTGTCCTTGCAGTATTTTATGAGATAAGCCGCTCTTTTCACTTTTTCCGTCAGTGCATCTACATCAATGGTTTCACTTTCTATCTCCTCAACAATAGACTCGATCTCTTCGATCGCTGCCTGGTACCCCGGCGTATCGCTCATTTCATCCTCCTTGTCTAATCATCACCTCTCAGGGTCATTGCCTCATGATTGCGAGGCGCTGTCACTCCCAAATAACTCAAGGTTGGCTCCAGTGACAGCTTTCCCTGCCGCCTTTGTGCCTGTTTTGCCCCTGTCCCTCTGCATGTGAACCCTGCTTGCTATTTCACCTTCAGCAAGAACTGTTTTCAGTCTGCTGCCTTCTTTCACCTCTGCTGCTGATCGTACAGTCTTCCCTTTATAATAGGTAAGGCTGTATCCCCTTTTCAGGACATTTCGGGGATTCAGATGATGAATGCTGCTTTCGGCAGTCTTCAGCTTCAGCTCATTATTTCTGATAACCTTCACTGAATACTGCAAACCTTTTATAACCCCTCTCAAGCTGTGAAAATGATCAAGAAGCTTATTTCCTGCTATGACTTCAAGGTCTCTTGACAGGGAAGACAGTCTTTCTTTCATGTCGAGGGTAAGACTGTTTGATCCGCGGACCAGTTTATTTGCCGCAAAGTCCAGAAGGTCCTCAAATTCCTTCACCTTCGTAATGATCAGATCAGCAACAGCGGTAGGCGTCTTTGCACGGACATTTGATACTTCATCAACAACGGTCACATCCCTCTGGTGGCCAATTCCTGAAATAACAGGCAGGGGATGAAGGGCAATGGCCCTTCCGATGGGATAGCTGTCAAAGCAGTGCAGATCCACCTGACCTCCTCCACCCCTGACAACGACGATGACATCCAGGGAGGATGCCTTTTCCGCACATTCCCCCAATGCACGGACAATTGATTCTTCAGCCCTGTCTCCCTGCATAACCGCTTCATACAGCACCGTCTTAAACCGGTAGCCATAGCCATTATTTACAAGGTGGTTCATCAGGTCTTCATACCCTGCGGCGGTTGATGAAGAGACAATCCCTATCCTCTGGGGCACAAGAGGGAATGCCAGTTTCCTGTTCCTTTCCAGCAATCCTTCCTTTGCAAGCCGTTCCAGGATCTCCTTCCGCTTCATGGCAAGATCGCCAATGGTATAGGAAGGGTCGATGTCAGTAATATTAAGCTTCAGCCCGTACCGTTCATGAAAGGAAACCTCCGCCTGAAAAAGGATCTTTATTCCCTTTGCCAGCTTCGCCCCCGTTTCCTTCTCAAACTGCCGTGCTATGGCGCGGTATTTTCCGGCCCAGATCACGGCCCGGATCTCCGCCCTTATTGTATCCTCATCCTTATCAACCAGGGTCATATAGCAGTGATTTTTCACATCACAGGACGCAATCTCTGCGGTGACAAGGAATGTATCAGGCAGTGAGTTCTCCAGCGTATACCTGATATGTTGATTCAGTTCGTATAAAGATAATGTTTTTGGCATAGGACACGCACTCGAACAGCACATATAAACAAACCAATATTGTACCAGATGTCAGGAAGATTTAGATTGTTACATTTCAGAGTGGTGGGGGGAACATTGAGGTAAACTGCAGGACACAGGACCTGTGCCCTGCAGCTGTTATTTCGGCACTATTGCACTTCTGCTCTTTTGCACTAAAAAAGCGTTTACTTCGCTTCCTTTTCTGCTGCTTTCTCCGGCCTCATATCAACAACTTTTTTCTGCTGTACATTTTGCTGTACATTCTGTTTTACATTCTGCTGTATATTTTGAGGTACATCTTTTACTACCTTGAGGTCCCGTTGGCCCTGGCTGATCTGGGCTTCAATTCTTGCCCCTCTTGAAATAGAGATGTACTCCTTGTAATGGATCTCTCCCTTGCCATTCGCATTTGACCCTATCTCCACCTCATTGGCTGTCAACTTGCCGCTGAATGCGCCATCTACGTATACTTTGTTCTTCGCTGTTACTTCTCCGCCACTGAACTTGCCTGAGATAGTGACATCTTTCCCCGCAATAATGTTCCCGCCCTCAAGTGAACCATCAATGCTGACACTGCCTCCCTTTGTTTCAATATTCCCTTTGCAGTTCCCTTTCAGGATAATGTTACAGTCCTGATCGGATTTGATATTTCCTTCTACATCTCCACTGAGCTCAAGGTCGCTTGTTACATGAATGTCTCCTGTAAGTTTACTTCCCTTGAGGATTGTGTTTGACCTTTTCGGCAGCGCGGCTGAACTGCTGACCGGCGGTTTTGGGGTATCCTTTGCCTGTTTCGCTCCTTCAGTCTTTTTTTCAATCGTGGCTGATTGCACTCCGTTTCCTCCATTATTATTACCCTCACCCTCTGCATTCCATTTTTTAAACATCCTACACCTCCCTCGTTTTATATAAATTAATATTTGCAGAACACATTTGTTATTATCCCAGAAACAGGAGATACATGATGTGATAGTGCATACAAGTCACATAATATCATGCTTTCTGTCAATGCAAATTCAGTGCCTGTGCATAGTATACTGTTTTTAAAAGATTAACCGGATTATATGGAATTAAAAAAACGCAGGATTTTTGACGCTATACAGGAGATTTCTGACATGAACGATCCTGTAGAACAGATAAAGGTAAAATGCTTGCGAGATGATCAGGGAAAGACCTTCAGCCAGGATGAATGGCTCCGGGATTGCGGAATTTCATACCCCTCCGCGGCAAGCCCTTCCAGATGAAACTCAACTGCTTCTTTCATCAACTTTTCAACTTCTGATTTCGTCGATGCTGTAGCCACACACCCGTGAAGATCAGGGGAAGAGGCTGAATATCCGGTCACTGTTTTTTCTATTACAATGAGGTATCTCATTTTCGGAACCTCCTTCCCTGAAAACACTCTTTAAAGTAAAGGGACCGATATCATCACCGGGCTTGCCAGCGATCGTGACAAGGCCCTTTCTGTACGTATGTTTATATTGACGTATGTTTCCCTTCTTCCCGTGTATACGCCATCCATCTATCTCGATCAATTAGACTGCCCCTTTTCTTTCAGTAAAGATTGATTCTCCAACAGGTTTTTCTTCAGCATGTTTATTTTATCAATCATAGAAAGTTCTTCGCTCTTCCCTGAAACAACTTCATCTCAACATGACTATGTCTGGTTCGCTTTTGGCTTATTCTCTGACACAACCAGCCATCCGTCCCATTCACCGGCAGGCACCATATCGATCTTCATCGACCGTTTGCCATCATCTTTCTCGATCATCACACCGACCCTCTCCCACTGAGCTTTTCCGTTATTCTCTGATTTTTTCCACAACACATTAAATGTCCTGCTCATGCCACATCCCCCTTTATGGATTGTGATTATTCGTCCCCGATTAGTGATCATACTATATTCTTTTTGCGGAAACATTCAACTGTCAGATTTGACAGGTTACAGTAAATGCTTCCCCGGTGCAGCCGGCGTAACCCGACTTCCTCTCTTATCATCCGGTATATCGTACGAGACCAGGTAGAACATTTTTTAACTCGTCCAGCTCATTTATCGGATAACTCCCCCAACCCCTCTTAACATAAGAGGGGAGAATTCACTTCCCCCTTAAATTAAGGGGGATCAGAGGGGGTTATCCTCTCCGCAATCCTGATCAATACACCATCAATGTTCCTCATAACTTCATTATTCCAGAACCGCATCACTTCGATCCCATGCGCTTTTAAATATTCAGAACGATGTTCATCATATGCACGTCTCTCATCATCCGCATGCTGTCCGCCATCAAGTTCAATTGCCAGTTTTGACATAGGACAATGGAAATCAAGCACATATGGTCCTACGCTGTACTGGCGAAAAAATTTCATTCCACATAACTGCCTGTTTCTTAACTTCTTCCAGAGCATTTTCTCGGCATCAGTCTGATTGGTTCTGAGATCACGCCGCCGTTGTTTTAACTTGGGATTATTGAAAATTATCTTGTCAATAATTGTCTCCTTTTTTTATTTGAGTAACTCCCCCTACCCCCCTCTTAACCTAAGAGAGGGAACTTCCTGTCTCTCCTCCTCCCATTAACCTAAGGGGAGGCCGGGTGGGGTTATTCTTCCCCCTTAGATTAAGGGGGGCCGAGGGGGTTACCTCCCCACCATGCACCATCACTGATAATATAAAAAAGTGACAAATGCTCAGCCATTTTGTACAATAATGTACATAGAGTACAATCAAAACCGAGGTCATAAAAATGAAAACCGTCATTTCGATAACTGAAGCAAGAAAAAAACTTCCGAGCATAATAAAGTCTCTTAAAAATTCTCCTGATACTGTGTATCAGATAACTGTACATGACGAAGTTGTCGCGGAAATTAAAACCCCTCCCAGCATCAAGCCCGGCGAAGCCGCGGCCAGCATTCTTGAACTCAGAAAGAAGGTAAGGAGGAAAAAGAAAGGATATAAAACCCCGGTATCGGAAAATATCAAAGAGCATCTCTATGTTGCAGAGGATGGAGATTGAACCTCCCTCAGAACAAAGCTTTTTGTGATACGTCATTCTTTTTTGCATCATTATGTCCCGATGACTCCAATTATGAAAAAGCCGGTGACCTTCTGAAATATTGTAAAGATAATAGCGTTACGCTTTGTACCACATGGGATGTTATCAGCGAAACTATTACCCTTCTCAGATATCGCGCCGATTACAAAACATCTATTGATTTTCTGGATAAAATTAAACCCGCCCTCGTCATTGTACACTATAATGAGTCTGTTAGAACGGCTGCAGAAGAAGTCTTCAGGAAACTCTCCAGAGACAAACGTCTCTCTTTTTGCGACGCCCTTTCTTATGTTGTGGTCACACATATGCTTGATAACATGCCATGTTTCAGCTTCGACAGGGATTTCCACAGTCTTGGACTGGAAGTTTATCCTTAATCCCATACCTCCCCAATCCAAACTCCGTCCCCTTCCCAACGTGCAAAACCTCTCCGGCCTTAATCAGGGGCGCAAGGCGAGATATGAAACGCGAAAGATTTGAAAGGAATCTTAGTATCCACAATATCCCCTGCATATATAAAGTCTTTAAGTTACTGCAGGACGGCCGAGATATCTAAGATTAAAAGACGAACAATTTATTGTCAAGAATATTTTTTGTTTTTATATGAGGTGTTATACATACGATTAAAGACAATCTTGAGCGCGTTTACCATCACTGCATTACTCAAATAAACATCGTTGATGCACGAGTTCACATTCTAGTCTAACGTCAATAAAATCTGAGTAATTTCAACATCTCGATAAGCAATAATTTCAATCTGTTACAAGAGCAATTTTAGTGACAGTATAATGTCCTAATACTGACCAGTTACTCTTCTGACAATTGTCTCGAGGGGTTCAGCTTCAGGCTCATACTGCCATGGTGGAGAAGGCATGAAATGTTCAGCAGATAATTTTCCCGGGACAACAAGTTTAATTTTTGAAGCCGGGGCACCCAGATTGACCAATGCCCTGTGTAATTGCCTCTGGTATTCTGCCGGAATGCATATGGTTCCCGAAAACCCTTTTTGAATGGCCCACAGGAGATTCATAACTTCATGCTTCCCCCTCGGTGGAAGCCAGGCAACATTCGGGAAAACATTGTTCTGCGTGAGAATTGCGACATGTTTTACCTGTTCTGAGGGATAGGCAAGAAGCATTATCCTGTTTGAAACCGTTCCTCTGATGTGCTTATAAAAAAGCGAAGAATCCATGGATGAATCAACTATGAGCCCTTTCCCTATGGTATTAAATATTTTCCGTCGTGTCTTTTCCGTCCCGGGAAAAACCAGGCTTTTCACTCTACTTTTTTCCCATAATGAGGTTATTGCAGACTGAACAAGGTCGCCATCACCACCGCTTCCCGACAATTTTATATAGCAACAATTTGAATCGTCAGTTCTCCCCTGACATGTCAAACTGCCACCTTTCTTCTCCTCAAATGCAATCAGGGGATCAACGGGGACCGTGAGATATACATTACGCAATGCAAGTTTATTCCTGTAGAAATGGAAAGCTTCGCTGTTCCAGACCAGGTGAATAATTCTCCGTTGCTTCGGTGATAGATCGCTCCCGTAGCTGAATTTCCCGTACACATCAGAAGAACTCATAATTGTCGGGATAGTGCCAATATATCCAATCGATTCTTCCGCCACTATACTTTGGGATGTCAATAAACATCGGGCATCAGGATGCCGCCTGTAAACCCTTCCAATCGCCGCCCTTAATTCCCATCGTAGAGGCCGGACCATGAGTGAAGACCTGCTGCCCTCACTCTTAAAAGCATAGCTCATGGTCTTTTTTGTGCTCATGGACATTACTCTATGAAACAACCTGGCATGCCTCACCATCATACCATCGGGATAAAACCCTACTGTCGGTATTCCGGCCTCTGCCAGATAAGCCATAAATGCCTTGACATCAACGATGTTGCCTTCGCCGATTAACGGCGTGCCGGTGATGACCGGGTTTTCAGGGTTCCCTTTCTGCATAAGTCTGATTATTATAACGCCTGGACGGTCACATAGTTAAATTATTATGCAATGAGAATTGCATATCATAGAGGAATGAAGTACCGTCCTATCGTAATTTAATCTTGCATTTTGAAGAGTATAAATGATACTGTTTTTTTATGAGTACAAGAGATCTATTCAATAAAATCGAACCGGTTCTCCAATCTCATCCAGAAATTAAACTTGCTTACCTTTTCGGCTCACAAGTTACAGGCAACATCGGGAGAACCAGCGATTATGACTTTGCCTTCTACCTTGATGAGCAGGACACAAAGAAAATCTATGACCTGAAGTTTTCCCTGATGGATGAGATAAGCAGGGCGCTAAAGACAGATGCAATAGACATCGTTATTCTGAACACAACTGAATCTCCCGAGCTTAAGTACAACATAATCCGTGAAGGAACGTTGATCTTCAGCGAAGAGCCTTATCAGCTTCTCATAGAGCCGAAAATACTGAATGAATATTTTGATTTCCATGATCTTCTTGCGCGGTACAATCTCACAAAAGCATAACTCGCCAAATGACAAACATTTCAGTTATCGAAAACAAAATCAGTTCAGTACGCAAATATCTGGATATCCTGGAACATTACAAGAATTTCTCCAAAGATGAAATCACAGGAGATATTGACAGAAAAGGTGCTCTCGAAAGGTACCTGTATCTTGTAATGCAGGCTTCTATAGATCTGACTGAAGCAGTTATCTCATACAAGAAACTAAGAAAGCCTTCTACAATGAGCGAATCTTTTCACATTCTTGAAGAAGCTGACATCATCACTCCGGAGCTTTCTCAGCAAATGATTAAAATGACTGGATTCCGGAACATCATTGCACATGATTATGAGAACCTGAATTACGATATCGTATATGATGTACTTCAGAACAGATTGTCTAACATTGAAAATCTGCTGGATAAGATTACGCTTGTTTAAATGATTATTGTTATCCCTGCTGGAATAATCTCTTTATATCAAAATCACCATTCACCTCCTGTGATTCCCGTTTGTACTGGTGACAGAAGTCCTTCGCATTGCAGTAACTCTTACATCTGATTCTTTGCACTGGTCTGAGCTCTATTCCATAAGCACTAGCGTCCTTATGAGTACTTATCAACTGCCCTGCTTCTTTCCGGCTATCACAGAGATTTTATTAAGCGTTGACAATATATCATAATGATGCAACAATAGAGTCATTATGAGTCATTAATGAGTCATGTATGGAGGTGAGTCATGAAACAGATCACTCTTAGAGACATACCAGGCGATATTTCAAAGGTCATAGAAAAAAAGGCAAAGAAAGAGCAACTTAGCCTTAACAGGGCGATTATTTCCCTTCTGGAAAAGGCTGCAGGTGTATCATCGACAAAGACTTCTGAAAATAAACTCTACCATGATCTAGATCACCTCGCCGGGTCATGGTCCAAGAAGGAAGCAGACAGTTTTGAAAAGAATCTTCAGGGTCAACGCACTATCGATAAAGAACTATGGGAAATAACAGGATAATAATCGACACATCTGCTTATTCAGGATTTCTTCGCGGAAATCCTGATCTCAAACTCTTTCTCCAACAGGCTGATGAGATAGCAGTAAACCCTATTGTACTAGGCGAATTAATTGCAGGTTTTGCAGGAGGCCGGCATGAGAAAAGGAATAGGTCCCTGTTGCAGGACTTTCTTGCTTCATCCCGGGTTACTGTCATTGAAATGAATGAAGAAACATCAGAGAGATACGCAGTAATAATTAACCATTTACGCAGTCAGGGAACACCCATTCCTACAAATGATATATGGATTGCAGCCTCAGCAATGCAGCATGGCCTGAAAATTTTAACTACAGATAAGCATTATATGAAAATCCCACAGGTCTTGGTCGAGATTCCTTCATAGTAGTTTTTTCTTTGCCTGCTTCCGAGTTTCAAAATTCAATTATATCCTGAAAAATCTGGTTCTCTGAAGTAGCTGTTCCGGCATAGAGCAGGGACTTACACAATCGCTGTAGATTCTTTTGCACCATCTGGTGCAATGTCTTATTTATATGCCGCAATTAGTGCATCTACTATGGATGGGCTCATAAAACCACCTGTCAGAAATGACAGTATATTTCGTTGGTTAAATTTGATAAATTAATTGATCAAATAAAAAGTTTCAAGGGGCCAATGGAATGATAAAAAGTTACAAAGACCTGACTGTGTGGCAACGGGCTTATCAATTATGCTTAGCCGTCTATAAGGTTACAAAGGAATTTCCAAAAGAAGAACAATACTGGCTCATATCGCAGATACGAAGAGCTGCGGTTTCTGTACCGAGTAACATAGCTGAAGGCCATGGCCGTAAAACAAGGGTTGAATATATTCATTTTCTATATGTAGCATATGGGTCAATTTGTGAATTGGAGACACAGGTGCTCCTTACAGAAGATCTGAATTATGTAGGAAACGGAAGCCTTGAGTCAGTAAAGAATGATATAGGTGACGTTGAAAGAATGCTGAATGGGCTTATTATGTCTTTAAAAGCCCCCCGACCCCTTGCCCCCCCGGCCCCTGGCCCCCTGTCTTAATCATGCTTTCAAAAATTCTCAGCGCAGCCCTTCTGGGGATCGATGCGTACATTGTTGACGTCGAGGTAGATATCACAAATAAGGGACTACCTCATTTTTCAACCGTAGGATTGCCTGATACAACGGTAA
>CALZGI010000090.1 GCA_945786855.1 Thermodesulfovibrionia bacterium
CCTAATGCGAACAATGATCTTGATCCCTCGGACATGAACCTTATATACAACGCAAGTTCCCTGCCTTCGGCCCTCATGTATGCCGCCCTGAATGAGCAGGACTTTCTCTGCCGGACCTTTGGAAAGTGTCTTGCCGGAGATAAGCTGGACCGGGAAGTCGGTGACATGATCGGGAAGAAAGGACCGGCCTCAGATAAACTGTTCACTTACATGAGATACAATGCAGAACTAACGAAGAGCGGACTGAAGGCCCTCGGCATTACCGATGTGAAGCCTGAAGACGTGCAGAAGCTTGATTCTGTTGAGCACATATCCGAACTGCAGAGAATAGGCAAGGCCGTTGCCGGGAAGAAGGTTGATATAAAACATTTCCGCGGTTTTTTATAATTTAAACCATGCGTGAACAATACTGATTGGTTGACACTGCTCTTGTGCTTTGTCTATGAAAAGCGGGGATCCTATTATTTTTCCCCCTTTGTCTCTGTGAGTGGACGTGCACTCTTTCTCCTGTACACCATATTGACTGTGTTCTGTCCCGTCATAAAATGGCTGAAGCCGCAGACAGATTTAAGGGTTAAGGGAATGAGTCTGTCAATAGTATCAGGAGTGAGAACGATTCTTCTTATTGACGGGTAAGGCTTTGCGTGCTAAAATGACAGCAATCATTAAAAGTAAGTGACTGCTAAACCATTTGAGAGCAGTTGATCGGTGGGCGATTGAAGCTCTTATAGTCAGGTGCTTTTACATATGGGGTTCTCACGAGACATATTCATCAGTTATTCTCACAATGATAACGACGTCCCCTTCGAAGGACAGGACGGCTGGGTATCAAACTTCAGTAAATGCCTGAAATTGAGGCTCAATCAATTGACGCCCGGAATGACCGGGATTTGGCGGGATCCCAAACTTACCCGTACTTATGATTTCTCGGATGCGCTCAAGAAGCAGTTACAGAACAGCGCTGCTTTGGTGGTGATAGTATCGCCAAGTTACATGGAGTCAGAATGGTGTACCATTGAGCGCAGGGAGTTTTGCAGTTCGGCAAAGAATAAAGTCGGCATAGAGGGCAAAAAACCCATTTTCAAAGTAGTCAAGCTTCCCCCTGAGAAATCTCTGCCGTCGGAACTACAGGACATTTTGGGATGGCAGTTCTACAATGAAGACCCTGAAACCGGCAGGTATCGGGAGATCGATCCTTTTCTGAGCAAGGAGACTTATCCAAAATGGTTCCCCATACTGGAAGACCTGGCCCAGGAGATCAAAGATATTTTAAATAACGACCCTGGTAAAAAATCCCCTGAGGGCCCTGTTATTTATCTTGCAAAGACCACTTTGGACTTAAGGGAACAGTACGATTCTATCAGGCGGGATCTCCGCCGGAACGGATACACAGTGCTTCCCGACTGTGAGCTGCCTGGAGTCGAGTCGGAGCTGAAAAGTGTGATCGAAGATCAGCTCAAAAAATCAGACCTTTCCGTTCACCTTATCGGTCAAAGCTATGGCATGGTGCCTGAGGGATCGAATGAGTCTGTGATAGCGCTTCAGAACGAACTGGCTATAGCCCGGGGCGAGAGCGATTTCCGCCGGCTTATCTGGCTTGCCCCTGATCAGCATCCCGATGACCCGCGCCAGATTGAATATTTACAATCCCTTCGGGAAGACTCAAGGATGAACGAAAACGCCGACATACTGGAACATCAGTCTCTGGAAAAACTGAAAGAAATAGTGTATGAAAGACTGAAGTCCTTGCAAAGTAAAGGAGAATCATCGACGTGTGACGAAACGAAACGTGTTTACGTCATGTGTGATCAGAATGATATAAATGAGGCCTCTCAGATAGCGGATTACCTTTATAAAAATAATCTTGAGCCGGAACTTCCTGTCTTTGAAGGGGACGAAAAGGACCGCCGGCTTCTCCACGAGGACTACCTTCGTGAGTGTGATGCCTTTGTGATGTACTACGGCCATGCTCATGAATTGTGGCTTCGCAGGATGCGGAATGACCTGTTGAAGGTAATGGGACAGGGGCGGTGCAAGCCCATACTGGCAAATGCTATTTATGTCGGTCCTCCTGGAACACCACAGAAAGAAAATCTGCGCATACGCGAGCTTACCATCCGGCAGACGGAGCACCTGGACCCAACATCGCTGAAACCCTTCCTGGAACAGGTACACAGGAAGCATCAAACGGGGTAGTAATTATGGACGAACTCACCAATCCATTCCCGGGACTGCGAAGCTTTGAACCTGAAGAAGACTACCTCTTTTTTGGGCGGGAGGCCCGTATAGACGACCTGTTGATGCGGCTGCGTGAATACCGGTTTTTGTCCATCGTCGGGACTTCAGGCAGCGGCAAATCATCTCTTGTAAAGGCAGGGCTGATACCGGCACTGTACGGTGGATACATGAGTACAGCAGGCTCACGCTGGCGGGCAGCCATTATGCGGCCGGGGAGCAGCCCGATCAGAAACCTCACAGCGGAACTCAGCAGGAGTGAGGTCCTCGGCACATTCAACACCGATCCCGATACGCAAAAAGTAATCATCGAAACTACGCTGAGAAGCAGTGCCCTGGGGCTTCTCGAAGTAGTCCGGCAGGCTCGTATTCCCGATCAGGATAATATCCTCATTCTGGTCGATCAGTTTGAAGAACTTTTCAGATTTACCCATGAGCTGTCAGGAGGAGCTGTCGGTGATGAAGCCATGGCTTTTGTCAAACTTCTGCTGGCAGTAGCAAAGCAGGATACGTTGCCTGTTTATGTGGTCCTGACAATGCGCTCGGACTATATCGGGCAATGTATGGGGTTCCCCGGGCTTCCGGAGGCGATTAACAGGGGGCAATATCTGGTCCCGCAACTCACCCGAGAGGAGATGAGGGCCACGATTACAGGGCCTGCGGCAGTGGCAGGCGGCGAGATCGCCCCCCGGCTTGTAGTGCGGCTGCTTAATGACGTGGGTGATGAGGCTGATCAGCTTCCTGTTTTGCAGCACGCCATGATGCGCTGCTGGGATTACTGGAGAGATAATCATAAAGATAACGAGCCTCTTGACCTCCGCCATTACGAAACAATTGGTACTCTGAGGAAAGCGCTGTCGCAGCATGCTGAGGAAGCCTGCGCGGAATTGGACAGGGTGCACAATCAGTCAAATGCAGAAAAATTGTTCAAGGCGCTTACGGCCCTTAACCCTGAAGGCCGAGGTGTGCGCCGGCTGGTGCAGGTCCGGGAAATATGTGCAGTCTCAGGGATGTCGCTGGACGAGGCAGTTCATATTATAGACATTTTTCGAAAACCGGGCCGCTCGTTCCTGATGCCCCCGGCAGGAATTAAACTGGATGAAGATTCAACGGTAGACCTGTCTCACGAGAGCCTCATGCGCGGCTGGGACCGGCTAGCCTCATGGGTGCAGGAGGAGGCCGAATCGGCCCGTTCCTATCTGCGTATATGCGAGGCCGCGGAGCTGGAAGAAGCCGGGCGCGCCGGTCTCTGGCAGGACCCGCAACTGCAGATACATCTTCAGTGGCGTGAACAATCCCATCCCACCGAAGGGTGGGCCAAACGGTACAATCCCGCCTTTGAGCGGGCAATGAGCTTTCTCGACCGGAGTAAGGAGGAGCATGACAGGGCTGTCGCCAGAGAGGAAGAGGTCCAGCAGGGGCAGTTGCGACGCACCTATCAGCTTGCTATAACAGGGACCATGGTGGTGCTGGTGCTTTTGTCAGGCATAATTATGTATCTTGTTATGAAGGGGAAAAACGATGAACTTCGTGTCAAGGCTATCACTTTTGCTTCAGAATCTGTTCGTGATCCGCTTGTCAAGGCACTGCTCTTGTCAGAGTTGCACGATTATACGTCTCCAACAGAAGATATGTATGATATTGCATACGAGACCGGCTCTGAAATATTACCCGAAAAGGTGAAACGCGCAATAAAAAAAATAACGAGTTCCAGTTCGAATGGTTCAAAGGTCGTTATAGGAGCCAAGGGAGTAGTCCAGATCTGGGATTTGTCTACCGGAACTGGTCAGCCCCTTGGATCACATGAAGGCCATGTATTGAGTGTGGATTTGAGCAATGATGGGACAAAGGCAGTAAGCGGCGGGAGCGATGGGCGTATCAAGGTCTGGCACCTGAATGGGAACAGTCAGGAGAATGGGAGCAAAGATGAGCTTGGCAGGATCGCATGTGGCGATAAATGGTGCGTTGTCTGGAGCGTTGACATGAGCAGTAGCGGGAGACTGGTGGCAAGCGGCAGTTCTGACGGGATCGTGCGGATATGGGATCTGGACTCTCCCGGCATGCCTCGGGAGGTGGGAGGAGATCATAAAACCCAGGTTTTCAGTGTCCGTTTCAGCGACGATGAATCCTTTATAGTAAGCGGAGATGAGAAAGGCAATGTAAAGGTATGGGCAACGGATCAAAGGCGGTCTGTCAGCTCTGGTGCACTCTGCAGACACACTGGTCCTGTGCGGAGCGTCAATGTAAGTTCCGACAGTAACCTGGTCGTTAGTGGCGGTGAAGATGGATATGTTATCATCTCATCGCCGGATGGGTTAAGTGAGTGTAACTACTTTAAGGGACATGCAGGACGTGTTACAAAAGTTGACTTTAGCCCTGACGCTGATGGGAATCAAATGGTGAGTGCAGGAATTGACAGCAGAATTATTATCTGGCGTTTGAAAGGTGAACTAATCCAATCCAGTAGTGAACTCAGAGGGCACGTTGGAATAGTTGTCGATGCAGGGTTCAATGCGGACGGCACGCACATCATCAGTAGCGGTGAAGACGGGACTATACGCCTATGGAGCACCAGTAGCCGTAATGTAGTCAGCATGCATGAAAGTTTAGTCCCCGCAGTACATTTCTTGAATAATGATGTTATCAGTGCAGGAGCGAACGGCACGCTTCGACGATGGAATGCTGAAGGATCCGAAAGCAGTATATGCAGCATCGATCAATTTGTCAGCAGGCTATGGTCTTTCGATATCAGCCCGGACAAGAAACTGCTCGTTACGGGAGAGGAGGGAGGCCGGCTCAGAATGTGCAAGCTCGATAATACGGGCGCGCCCAAAGAGATAGATGTGCCCGGATCCACTGCTGCTGTTCGGAGTGTGAATTTTGACCACACGGGCTCCCGCCTTGTCACCGGTGCTTCTGATGGAACAGTCCGGGTCTGGAAGTGGAAAGATGATTATCTTGAATTGATAAGGTAACTAATATAACCTGAGGATGCAAAGGAGCCCGAGGAATGGAGTGTCCGTGTCAGCCCGGACGGAA
>CALZGI010000091.1 GCA_945786855.1 Thermodesulfovibrionia bacterium
ACATGCTGAAGGCAGGATCGCGGCAAAGGCTTGCTTAGCTTTCATCCTCGACAATCCTGACTTTAAACCGACACCGAGGAAGACAGTTGATGAAATGGCAGCAGAGCTTTATATGCCGTTCGAGGTCTATGAGAAGAACAAAACTTACTCAACAGACCCGGCAGTCAATCCTCACTACATTAAGCCGGACATGCTCCAGGCAAGACTGCAGAAGATCGGTGACGAGTACTTTGCAGGTATCTCAACATACTACATGACATCAAAGACCATGCTTGACGAAGGTCTTAAACAGCTTGGACTGCTCAAGGAAGACTCAGCCCAGATGGCAGCATCCAATCTGCACGAGCTCATGAGATGCTGGGAGAACTACCACAGGATACTCTCACTTGAAGCACACGCTCGTCACATTATGTACAGAGAAGAGACAAGGTACCCCGGCTACTACTACAGGGGTGACTTCAACTTCATTGATGACGATAAGTGGAAAGTATTTACATGCTCCAAGTACGACATGGAAACAGGCGAATTCACAATGTCCACGAAAGAGCTCAAGCACATTTGGCCTGAGTAATCAGGTAGGCAGCAATTAACTTTCTCCGGGCGCCCTTTCCGGCGCCCGGGGAGTTATTTAAGTTATTAAGTAATTAAAATTTCTCATAGAAATTCCCCGAAAAATTGTTGTCACGTCCAGTGGACTTATAGTAAAGTAGAGGCCACTCAATTTGATGACTTAAATAACTCTCTTAAAATGGAGGCAGAGCATGTCAGAGCAAGAAACAAATGTTTTAGTAATAGGCGGCGGAATCAGCGGCCTTACCACTGCTACAGAAGCGGCAGAGGCAGGCTACTCCGTTACTATTCTGGAAAAAGAACCCTTCCTTGGAGGCAGGGTAACGAGGCTGCATCAATATTTCCCGAAACTGTGCCCCCCGATTTGCGGACTGGAAATCAACTACAGAAGAGTGAAACTGAATCCACGTATTTCATACCATACCTTTGCTGAAGTTGAAAATATCTCAGGACAGGCGGGGAGCTATGAAGTAGATGTGAAGGTCAATCCACGCTATGTAAATGACAAGTGTACGGCATGCAATGCGTGTACGGAAGCATGTCCTGTCGAGGTCCCCAATGATTTCAATGCCGGTCTGGATAAAAGGAAGGCGGCATATATTCGCACCAAACAGTCCTTCCCGTTCCAGTATGTAATCGATAAACAGGCCTGCAAAGATGACTGCGGCGCAAAGTGCAGGGAAGCTTGCAAGTATGACGCCATTGACCTTGACATGCAGCCTGAAACAGTGAAAATCAAAGCCGGTTCGATTGTCCTCGCCACAGGATGGAAACCCTATGATGCAAGCAAGATGGATAATCTCGGTTTTGGAACGAGCCCGAACATCATCAGCAATGTCATGATGGAAAGGATCGCTTCAATTAACGGTCCGACAGAAGGGAAAATAACGAGACCTTCTGATGGGAAAGAGGTGAAGCGGGTTGCCTTTGTTCAGTGCGCAGGTTCCCGCGACGAAAACCATCTCGCCTATTGCTCTGCAGTATGCTGCCTGGCCTCATTAAAGCAGGCAACCTATGTAAGGGAGCAGTATCCCGACTCTGAAGCATACTTTTTTTATATAGACATCCGCACACCGGGAACATCCTACGAACGCTTTCTCAATAAGATCAAAGAAGACGAGAAAGTGAATATGATAAAAGGCAAGGTCGCGAAAGTCTCGGAAGATTCCGCAACAGGAGATATAATCGTAGAGGCTGAAGATATTTTCGGAGGCAGTAAAATTAAAGTCCCTGTTGATCTTTGTGTGCTTGCAACAGGAATGGAGCCGACCATATCTGAAATGAAGCTCCCGTCGGACATCAAGATTAATGAAAATGGTTTTGCCGTAATTGGAAAAGAACAGAAAGGCATTTACGCCGTTGGCTGCGCCAAGGACCCTGTAGACGTTGCAAAATCGGTGCAGGGGGCTACAGGGGCTGCCCTTAAAGCTATTCAGACTGTAGGGAGGTTGTCCTAATGGAAAAGAAATACGGAGTTTATATTTGCAAAGGATGTGACATTGCGGAGACCGTTGAAATAGAAAAACTGGAAGAGGTTGCTACGAAGGCAAACCAGATACCTTTATGTAAAACCCATGATGCACTCTGCAGTCCCGAAGGGCTTGATCTGATCAAAAACGATATAAGCAGCGAGGGCGTCAATACTGTAGTTGTAGCAGCATGCTCACCACGTGCGAAACATAAGGAATTCAGTTTTAACGGAAGTATCGTCGAAAGAATAAATCTCAGGGAATTCGTTTCCTGGATACAGGAGCCCAAGACAGAAGATACGCAGGCCCTCGCTGAGGATTATATGAGACTGGGTATTACGAGAGCGAAATTTACCGAGCTTCCGGAGCCCTTTCTGCTTGAGGAAACAAACAAGGATGTTCTTGTTGTCGGCGGCGGCATTACAGGAATGACTTCAGCACTGGGTGCGGCCGATGCGGGGTATAATGTTGTTCTCGTTGAGAAGAATGAAGAACTCGGAGGGTGGGCCGCAAAGATGCATAAGCAGCTGCCCCAGAGCTATCCCTTCGAATCTCTCGAAGAAAATAATGTCAGCAAAACTATTGATAAGGTAACGTCACATTCAAATATTAAGGTCTTCACTTCATCGGAGATTGAGAAGATCGTCGGATTTCCGGGGCAGTATGATGTTTCCATTAAAGCCAACGGTGGTTCGGAGCAGGCAAAGGCAGGCTCTGTTATCATGGCTGCAGGATGGAGGCCCTATGATGCTAATAAGCTTGGACATCTGGGCTATGGCGCCAATCCGAATGTGATAACAAATATCCAGATGGAGGAGATGGCTGCCAGCGGAGCAATTACCAGGCCGTCTGACGGGAAGAAAGCAGAGAAAGTGGCCTTTATCCAGTGTGCCGGTTCAAGGGATGCAAATCATCTGGCCTATTGTTCGTCATACTGCTGCCTTACCTCTTTGAAGCAGGCAAAGTATGTCAGGGAGTCAAACCAGGATGCGATGGCATACATCCTGTATAAAGACATGAGAACTCCCGGACAGTATGAACTGTTCTACCAGAGCATTCAGAATGATCCCGGGGTGATGATGACAAAAGGTGAAGTGACAGGAGTCAGTGAGGCTTCTGACGGCAACCTTTTCATTGACCTGAAAGACACACTGCTTGGTGAGAATATAAGGATCGAGGCCGATCTGGTTGTTCTCGCAACAGGCATGGAGGCCAATACAAAGATCGATGCTGAAGAACTGAAGGAGTGGAAGGTCAAATTTGACGAAGAGCTGAAGGCCTCAGGAGGAAAGCCTGATCCAAATGCACCTTTAGAACAGCATAAAGTTCCCAATATACTGAACCTTGAATACAAGCAGGGGCCTGAACTCCCCGGTCTTGAAGAAGCATACGGGTTTGCCGATTCCAATTATATCTGCTTTCAGTATGAAACCAGGAGGACAGGTATATTTACTGCGGGGAGTGTGAGACAGCCCATGCATATGCTGGGAAGCATGGAAGATGCCATGGGGGCCAGCATGAAGGCCATTCAGTGCGTTGAAGCCACTGAAAAGGGGTTTTCCATACATCCACGGGCGTGGGACCAGACCTATCCCGAGGTAAATTTACAGAAATGTACATCATGTAAGAGATGTACTGAGGAGTGCCCCTTCGGTGCTATTGAGGAAGATGAAAAAGGCACACCATTCCACAAGATGAGTCGCTGCCGCAGATGCGGTACCTGTCTCGGTTCCTGCCCTGAAAGGGTCATCAACTTTAAAGACTTCAGCATAGGTATGATATCTTCAATGTTCAAAGCCATGGATGTGCCGGAAGAAGGACTGAGGCTTATCGGTCTTGTGTGTGAAAATGATGCCTATCCGGCACTTGATGCAGCAGCAATGAACCGTGCAAAGATTCACCCCGCATTCAGGTTTGTGCCGGTCAGGTGTCTTGGTAACCTGAACCTTGCATGGATTGCTGATGCATTATCCAGGGGTATTGACGGAATGATTCTGCTTGGGTGCAAGTTCGGTGATAATTACCAGTGTCACTTTGTCAGGGGCAGTGAGCTGGCGGATGAAAGACTTGGAAAACTCCAGGAGACACTGGGCAGGCTCATGCTGGAACCCGACAGGGTCAAGCTCGTTCAGCTTTCAATCCAGGACTATGAAAAACTGCCCGTGATACTGAACGATTTTGCAGAAGAACTTGAAGAAATGGAGCCCAATCCTTTTAAAGAATTTTAATTTGGAGTTGAGAGTTGAGAGTTGAGAGTTAAGAGTTTTAAAAAACAACTCACTTTTAACTTATAACTTATAACTTTTAACTTTTTATGGAGGAATAAATGTCTGAGGCAACAGTAGTAAAACCTGATCTGGATTTTGTGAAAGGTGTTATCGCCGCCGGTGGTGAATCACTGAAGAAGTGTTATCAGTGCGCTACCTGTTCTGTCGTATGTAACGTCACACCTGATGAAAACCCTTTTCCGAGGAAGGAAATGGTATGGGCCCAGTGGGGACTGAAAGAGAAATTTCAGGGGAACCCCGACGTGTGGCTCTGCTATCAGTGCAATGACTGCACAGCCTACTGCCCGAGAGGGGCAAAACCGGGAGAGGTCCTGGGGGCTATCAGAAAACAGGCAATCAAGCAGTATTCTGCCCCGGCCGCCCTCGTGGATATTGTGAATAAAAAATCGATGATGCCTTTGCTCTTCATTGCGCCGGCAGTTCTTCTTGCACTTCTGCTTTCGATGGCAGGTACCTTTGGAATTCCTGATGGCGAAGTCATTTTCTCCAAATTCGCATCAACTCACTTCCTTCAATTTGTCTTTACTCCTGCCTTGATTTTTGGAGCGGTTGTCGCTTTTCTGGGAGTGAAAAAATTCTGGGCTGACATGAAACAGGCGAACAATGTTCATTCAGGTGACCTTAAGGCCAGCATAATAGCAACGGCAAAAGACATTGCGGGCCATGATCAGTTCAAGACCTGTGACACGAGCAAGGACCGGTTTACCTCCCATTTGCTGGTTTTCTATGGTTTTGTCGGTGCTGCGATCGCAACGACCCTTGGTGTGCTTTATATTGATATTCTCGGCATTGACTCACCATTTGGATTCGACAAAGGAATCCTCGTCAAACTTTTCGGGTTAATAGGTGCCGTCGGGATTGTCGGGGGCATTGGCCTCATGATGAGCAGCAGGTTTAAAGATGAGGAAAAATTAGGAGTGGGAAGCTATTTTGACTGGCTTCTGATCAGTGTTGTCGGAATAGTCGGCCTGTCCGGCGTTCTCGCATGGCTGCTCAGGCTGGCCGGTGTTGCACCGATGGCCTATCCCATTTATTTTATACATCTTGTTTTTGTGTTCTCTCTCTTCATTTATCTTCCCTTCTCAAAGCTCGCCCACATGTTTTACAGAAGTGCGGCACTCTGCTTTAACAAGTA
>CALZGI010000092.1 GCA_945786855.1 Thermodesulfovibrionia bacterium
GATAGATTACGAAATAATGTGCAGATGGCTTTGAATGAAAATGTGCACGCTCAGATTGGTGAGTATTGCGTCTAAGGAATCGAAAATTATCCTGTTTCACAACACCTGCATTTTTCTAACATACCCCTACGATCTTACCGGCATAGGGTTTGAAGCTCCTGGAAACCCCGATGACCTGAGTTTTTTGGAAAGTATAAAGGTAAGGTGTCTGTCGAGCAGGCCTGATAGTTCTGACAGTGTTTGCGGCGATGGTTTGAGGCGGTTCGAAATATGAATGGGCCACTCCATACTGTGCGCATAAAAGTGAATTGCTTTGTTGCTGATACGCATAAAAGGTTTCCCTCTCCTGTCAGGTGATGAAGCGCATTTAGTGCAAAGCGTAGTTCCGGAGTCAGGGTAAAAAGCAAGACTTTCATTACCGCATTTCCCGCAGCCTTTCAGGCGCGGGGCATACCCGATTACTGCAAGCAGTCGAATCACAGTGATCAGGTGTAATGCATCTTTTGCGGCATGCTCCGATGACTGCAGGATATGGAGGAGATTAAGGAAAAAAGGGAAAAGCCTTTCATGCGGGATTCCGGCCGGAGTCAGCGAAATAACTATCTCAATTAATTTTGATATATTCACGAAGTCAGTGTAGCTTTCTCTCAGTTGATGGAAAGAGCTGACAATATCTGACTGGGTGATTTTCGGCAGTGACTGTTCTTTCCCCCAGAGCGATATTTTCCCGTGGGTGAGCGGTTCCAGGCTGCTTCCGAACCTGCTCTTTGTTTTGCGGGGGCTTTTTGCAAATGCGCTGATGATTCCCATGTCGGAGGTGAGGTAGGTGACGATCAGGTCGGCTTCGCCGTATTTTTGAGTTTTAAGGACTATGCCTTCTGTTCTTGTCAGCACGTAGGGTAAAGGGCAGGTTACATTATGTTTCCGAAGTCTTCAGGTTTCAGCTTCTTCAGCCAGTCTTCGAGTTCATCATTATTCTTGTGCTCGATAACCTGCTCGTCAACAAATATTGGAGCATTTATTCTGATTGCGACTGCAATAGCGTCACTCGGTCTTGAATCAATAGGGACTTCTGTTCCATCACCCTTGTCGATATAAATTCCAGCATAGTAGGTATTGTCGACAATTTCGGTAATTACTACTTTTGTCACCTTCATTTTGACTCCTGTAACCACATTTTTGATGAGATCATGGGTCAGGGGGCGGGGAGTCACTATTTTTCCGAGTGCAAGGGCAATCGAGTCGGCTTCCGGCTTGCCGATCCATATGGGGAGCGTATTATTGCCGTTTATTTCTTTCAGGAGCAAAATATACATGTTGCTTCGAGGATCGAACAACAGCCCTTCTATTTTCATCTGTTTAACCAAGAAAAAACCTCTTCGAAATATAGGTGATTAAATTATGATACCTCATTAAGTATATTTTATCTATAGAATAACAGGGAAATGCAAGCGGGGCCAGATCAAAATAAAAACAGAGATCACTGCTGCTTACACTTCGCTTATTTTAAATTTCTCAATGCCTCTTCAATCCTGTCGAGCCCCTTTTTCACGTTCTCCATGGACGTCGCGTATGACAGCCTTATATACTTGTCGTCACCAAAAGCTGAGCCCGGGACAAGAGCTACTTTCGCTTTTTCCAGAAGATAGGTTGAAAGATCAAGAGAATTATTTATCTGAGTGTCATTGAAATTTTTTCCGAAATAAGAAGACACATTCGGAAATGCATAAAAAGCACCGACAGGTGTCTTACACGTTACTCCTTCAATGTTGTTCAGACGTTCAATCATGTATTTCCTTCGTATATCAAATTCAGAGACCATCTGTCCAATAAAATCCTGCGGGCCCCTGAGGGCTTCAACTGCACCTTTCTGGGCAAATGATGTGGCATTTGATGTAGACTGGCTCTGGATGTTGGTCATTGCTTTCGTAATATCAGCAGGTCCTGCTGTATAACCGATTCTCCAGCCGGTCATTGAGTGTGACTTGGACAGACCGTTTACCACAACGGTTCTCTCCCTGACCTCTTTTCCCAGGGAAGCAATGCTGTAGTGTTGAAACCCTTCGTAGACAAGTTTTTCATATATCTCGTCAGAGATGATGTAAAAGTCGTGCTCGATCGCGAGCTCCGCGATTTTCCCGAGAGTATCCCTGTCATAGGCAAGACCTGTGGGATTTGAGGGGCTGTTCAGGATGAATGCCTTTGTCCTGGGGGTAAGCTTTTTCCTGAGCACTGCCGGATCTATCATGAAAGAATTTTCTTCACGTGTTTCCACGACAACGGGTACAGCGTCATTCAGGAGGACCTGATCAGGATAGGTGACCCAGTAGGGAGAGGGGATTATGACCTCATCCCCGGGGCCGAATAGTGCTTCTGCGATATTGTACAGGCTGTGCTTTGCCCCGCAGGAGACAAGAATCTCATTTTTTTCGTAGGTGAGGTTATTGTCATTTTTGAATTTATCGATGATAGCTGATTTCAGGTCATCTATCCCTCCTGCGGCCGTATATTTCGTAAATCCTTCTCTGAGCGCTTTTATGGCGGCCTCTTTGATGTTGTCCGGCGTATCAAAGTCCGGCTCACCGACTCCAAAATTGATAATGTCTTCCCCTGCTTCCTTCAGGGCCTTCGCCTTTGCATTCATCGCCAGTGTCGGCGACGGCTTGATTGCTTTTGTTCTTTCTGCAAGTCTCATAATTTCCCTCTTAATTTTTGTTGTCCGTTATTTGCTCTGAACGGGTTTGCATTTTTTCATGCTTTCCAAAATCTCACGCTGCGTTGCAACTGCGGTACCTATTTTTCCAACAACCACTCCTGCAGCATGATTTGCCATATTTGCTGCTTCCGTTAATTTTGCTCCTGCAGCACGGCTCAGGGTGAGTGATGCGATAACTGTATCTCCTGCACCGCTTACATCATACACTTCCTGTGCGCATGTAGGGATGTGAGTGGTTTTGCCCTTCCTGTCAAAGAGGGTCATCCCTTCATCGCCTCTCGTAATTATTAAAGAATCACAGCGCAGTTTCCTGAGCAGGGCGTTCCCCGCATCGGTCAGTGTTTCTTCATCTCTAATGTCTATGCCTGAGCCGAATGATGCTTCATTGATATTCGGTGTAATAAGGTTCAGCCCCTTGTAAAAATCAAAGTGGCCGATCTTCGGATCTGCTGCAATGAATAGTTTCCCCTCTGTCATTTCTATGACTTTTCGTATGAGGGGCCTGGTAACTATCCCCTTGCAGTAATCAGATATGATTATTCCCTTGATCTCGGGCAGACAGGAACGGACATATTCCAGGACCAATGACTGGGTTGGTCTGCTGATATCGGACTTTTCTTCCCTGTCAAAGCGGACGACCTGCTGACTGTGAGCAAGAACCCTGGTTTTGACTGTTGTCGGTCTGTTCCCATCAACTATGACCCCATCTGTATTGAACCCTTTCTCTGCAAGTTTATTAATCAGGATTTTCCCTGTGTCATCCTGACCGATCGCCCCTGTTATAAATACTTTTCCGCCCAGAGAGGATATGTTGTTTGCAACATTTGCGGCACCGCCCAGCAACAGGTTTTCTTCAGTCACTTCAACAACAGGGACAGGTGCTTCAGGGGAAATTCTTTTTACTTTTCCCCAGATGTACTGGTCAATCATGAGGTCACCAATGACCAGGATGCCCGTTTTACTGAATTTTTTAAATAGCTCTTTCATGAAATTGCCTGAAAATGTACCAATAAATTTAGCATTTAAGGTTGAGGTTTGGCAACTGCACGTCACTGTATTTAGAGTTTCCTTTTTGTGACGATGGCGGAGTGTGAACAGTGAATAACCTGAAGCGGTGTAACCGGCTCAAGAATGATAAGGTGCAGAACTTCCCGCGATTGTTAATAATTTTAGCTTTATGACATAATAGCTCCATGTGGAATAAATATACCAAGTCTTTTCTCGTCATAGTACTGTTGAGCCTTGCGTCCTGCGCTGCCCCACCGAAGCATGTGGCTCCCAGGGACTATTCACAGAATACATATCTTCACTACATTCTTGCCTCTGAAGCTGAGTTGGAGCATAACTGGGAGAAAGCGCTCCAGCATATGGAACTGGCACTGAAGGAGGACCCTGATTCGCCTTATCTGAGAACAGAAATCAGTCAATTGTACCTTCGTATGAACAGGGTGGATGATGCAGTAAAGACTGCAGAGGAGGTCGTTGATCAATTCCCGGATTACGAACCGGCTCTCTCTCTTCTGGCAAGACTTTACTCCAGTCAGAAGGATTTCCAGAAAGCGATTGACATGTATTCAAGGTTGATAGAATATGACGGGACAAATATTCAGGCATATATCCATCTTGCATATATGTACACCCGGAATCAGGAGAAGGATAAGGCGGTCCGGACGTTAAAAGACGCTATCAGTCGTGAGCCTTATAACGCGATGGCACGGTACTATCTTGGAAGACTCTATATTGACTCTAAAGAATATGACAAGGCAATTGTTGAACTGCAGGAGGCAGTGAAGGTGAACAATACCTTTGTTGACGGCTATTATCTGCTCGGCCTCGCCTATGAATCTACCGAGGATACAGAGAATGCGATCCTGAATTATGAGAAATATCTTAAATTAAACACCCATGATATTGAGGCAAGGAAAAGGCTCACAAGGCTGTATTTTAAAGATGGGGACATTGAAAAAGTTATTGATCAGCTTTCCGAAATAGCTGAAGCAGAGCCTGATAACCTGAAGGTCCTCGGGATGCTTGTTAACATGTATGTTGACAGCAAGCAGTTTAAAAATGCGGAAAAGGAACTGAGGAAAGTCATCGAAGCAGAGCCGGACAATGTAAGCGCCACCTATCTTCTCGGGAGAATCCTGGCATTGATGGAGAGGTATGATGAAGCAGAAGAGCAGTATGACAGACTTGCAGTTCTGGAGCCGGACAACCATACCGTATACCTTTATTTTGGACAGATGTACATTCAAATGAAAAATTTTGTCATGGCTGAAGATAAATTTAAGAAGGGGCTTGCACTGGCACCCGATGATGATGAACTGAATTTCAGCATGGCAGTTGTTTATGAGAAAACTGCAAAGTATGACAAGATGTTCAGTTACCTCAAAAAGACGATCAAGATTAATCCCGATCATGTAGACGCACTTAATTACCTTGGATATACCTATGCTGACAGAGGCATAAACCTCGATGAAGCAGTGGAACTGATAAAGAAAGCACTCCTGTTGCAGCCTGAACGGGGATATATACGGGATAGTCTCGGCTGGGCATATTATAAAAAAGGCATGTATGATGAGGCGCTCACAGAGATACAAAAAGCTGCAGAACTGGAGACGGATGATCCTTTGATTCTGGAGCACCTCGGTGATGTGTATTTGAAACTGGACGACAAAGAGGGGGCACTGAAGGCATGGGAGAAAGCCCTTGATTTCAATGATAAAGAAGAAGGAATTAAGGAAAGAGTTGAGGGGAAGATAAAAAATTTAAAGAATAGCGATCTGTAGTTCGGGCAAAGAGAACCACACTTTCCTCCTCCATGATCACCGGAAAGGTGCTGACCGCTGATTGCAGACTGCTTGCTGCCGGCCGATTGATTTTAATGCGTATTCATGTTTACTCTTAAAGCTCCTGCAAAAATAAACTGGTTCTTAAACATACTCCGCCGGAGAAGCGACGGTTACCATGAGATTCAGAGCCTTATCCAGAAAATAACCCTTTACGATGTGCTCTCATTTACCCTCTCCGACAGCTTAATTTTAAATACAAGCGCTCCCATTCCAATGGAAAGTAACCTGGTCTACAGGGCTGCTGTGCTCCTGCGAGAGAGATACGGGGTTGAACAGGGAGCAGAAATAAATCTTGAAAAAAATATCCCTATGGGTGCAGGGCTTGGCGGGGGAAGCAGTGACGCCGCATCTGCCCTTCAGGGATTAAACCGTTTGTGGTCATTGAGCCTAACACATGATGAACTCTCGACAGCCGCAGCAGAGCTGGGGTCTGATGTCCCTTTTTTCCTTTCCGGCCCTCTCTCCGTTGTCCGTGGCAGAGGCGAAGAATTAGTGCCGTGCACGGCACTAAAACCGGTCAGTCTTTTACTTGTAAAGCCGCCATTTGATGTCTCGACAGCCTGGGTGTACAAAAACTTTGCAAAGTTGACAAAAAAAGATGAAAAGGTAAATAATATTACGCTTTTCATCCGCAATATTGAAAGAGCTGAACTCAGTGGTATGGCAGGTGCTGTCTCTAATGATCTGGAATCAGTGACCATAAACAGTTTCCCGGTAATTGGCGAGATAAAAAGAGCAATGGACGAACAGGGATCTGTGTTTTCGTTGATGAGCGGAAGCGGTTCTACGGTGTTTGGAGTATTTGGCGTGCGGGAGATGGCTGAAGAAGCTTCAAAAGTGTTTAAAGGTTATTGGACGGCCGTGGTTGACACGATAACGAACTGAGAGCGGGGTAAGTTTCTTCGCGCTTTAATGACAGGAGCGCTCAACTCTGACTAATTTGGGGCGTCGACAAGCGGTAAGTCACATGGTTTTGGTCCATGCATTCGGGGGTTCGAATCCTCCCGCCCCAGCCAGAACGTCAGCTTTCAGTCGGGGAATTTAATATTCAGGCAGAATGGAAATTTAAGAGCTGAAACTCATGGCGTATTAAATAGGAGGTAAAATGCCAGAAGGTATCCAGTTGTTTACAGGGAATTCAAACAGGGCGTTGGCAAAGGAGATTGCCGATGTTCTCAAAATCAAGGTGGGTGATGCAACTGTATCTAATTTCAGTGACGGCGAAATAATGGTGCAGATTAATGAAAACGTTCGTGGTTCAGATGTTTTTGTAGTACAGTCCACCTGCACTCCTGTGAACAATAACCTTATGGAGCTGCTCCTTATGATCGACGCGCTGCGACGGGCTTCGGCAGGCAGGATTACGGCGGTCATGCCCTATTACGGATACGCCAGACAGGACCGGAAGGCTGCCCCCCGGGTTCCCATTTCGGCAAGACTGGTTTCGGATTTGCTGGAGGCTGTGGGAATAGACAGGGTACTGACTATTGATTTGCATGCCGGGCAGATTCAGGGTTTCTTTGACATACCTGTTGACCATCTATATTCTTCACCGGTGCTTGTAGAGTATGTAAAAAAGGAATACCGGAACGGCCTTGTCATTGTATCTCCCGATGCCGGAGGCGTGGAGAGGGCGCGGGCATTTGCAAAGAGACTTAATGCTTCACTGGCGATCATTGATAAGCGCAGAGAGAGGGCGAATGTGTCACAGGTAATGCATGTTATCGGCGAAGTGGAGGGGATGGATGCTATTCTCTTTGACGATATGATCGATACTGCCGGAACTATTACACATGCCGCCGCGGCACTGAAAGAGAGCGGTGCAAATAAGGTTATTGCTGCCTGTTCCCATGCTGTACTTTCCGGGCCGGCTTTGGATAGAATTAACGAGTCCCCACTCGAAGAAGTTATTGTAACCAATACTATCCGGATGGATGAAAAGCAGCAAAAGTGCAGGAAACTCAAAGTCCTTTCTGTAGCCTCTTTGCTTGGCGAAGCGATTAAGAATATACATGAAGAGACATCGGTCAGTTCATTATTTATATAAGAAACAGAAATGCTTGAACGGTTTAAACAGATTAAGCCGTTTAAACCGCGTCAATAAATGGAGGGAGTGACATATGGAAAAAATATTAATTAAAGCAGATAAAAGACCTGAAATAGGCAAAGGGAGCGCCCGCACTTTGAGAAGAGCAGGGATGCTCCCCGCTGTTTTTTACTCCGGGGGCAATTCAACACCGATCAAGGTTCCGGGAAAACAGATGACAGGTCTCATTTATTCAGGTGAGGGGGGGCAGCATTCCCTCATTACTATTGAGCTCAGTGAGGATGGGACCAAGACATCGGAACATCCTGTGCTGATCAAGGATTATCAGAGAGACCCTGTCTCTGAAGAAATTCTGCATGTTGA
>CALZGI010000093.1 GCA_945786855.1 Thermodesulfovibrionia bacterium
TTGCTATTTTGCTGGTCGGGGCGCTTATTTATTTCCCTATGGGCTCATCTTATGAGTACAAGGACAGCAAGACAAAGGAAATAAAGACAGCGCATCCACGTACTGTTATTGAGGAGCAGAACAGGATAATAGCGGAAGAGAAGAAACACCCGTTTCCAACAGTTGCATTTTATGCAGCAAAAGACAGGAAAAAGAAATTTCAGGCGAAAAACTCAACCATCGGGGCCTCAATTAAAAAATGGACTTCAAAGCCGGGTACATGGACAGGTAATCCCTTGAGCGCTTTTGTCATGTCCAAGGACCAGGCTTCGGCTGTAAAGAAAGAATCAGCTTTAATTAATAATTATAATGACGCCAAGAAAGAGGAAAAGAGCGCCCAAACGTATGCAAAGGAGGCAGATGCAGCAGCCAAGGCAGCAGGGTATCAGGACAGTGATCTGAACAATGCAGCCATAACAGCTATAAAGGACTGGAGGAACAAAAAGCAGATCGCAGGCGGGTTAAAGAAGAAAGGTCTCCCGTCAGCCAAAGCCCACAACAAGATCTTTCAATTGATAATGCTCATGATCGGGATGGCCGTGTTTTTCGGCATCGGTATGGCGGCAATGGGACAGTCATTCGGCAAGTTCTTTATAGGCTTTTTCTTTGTTTTCGCAATAGCATGCCTCGCCTTTATGATGGCAAACCAGACTACTATTAAAGGTCTGGGTATTGGGTATGCTGCCTGGGCCATTATCATCGGCATGCTGATAAGCAATACCGTGGGAACACCCAACTGGGTGAAACCGGCTGTCCAGACCGAATACTTTATCAAGACAGGACTGATATTACTGGGCGCGAAAATCTTATTTGGGAAACTCGTAGCTATCGGACAGCCCGGAATATTTGTAGCCTGGGTGGTCACGCCAACTGTCTGGCTTACTACATTCTGGTTCGGGCAGAAAATTCTTAAGATAGGGTCCAAGGAGCTGAATGCAACCATCTGCTCTGACATGTCAGTTTGCGGTGTGTCAGCTGCAATTGCAACAGCGGCCGCGTGCCGGGCAAAGAAAGAGGAACTCACGCTTGCGGTCGGGCTCTCACTTGTCTTTACCTCTATCATGATGATAGTCATGCCGGCTGTTATAAAAGGATTTTTCCCGGCCCATATGGTTCAGGTTTTAGGCGGTGCATGGATGGGAGGCACCATTGACGCGACAGGTGCTGTTGCAGCAGCAGGTGCATTTCTCGGTGACACGGCATTGTATGTTGCAGCCACGATCAAGATGATCCAGAATATCCTGATCGGAGTGATTGCTTTTCTTGTTGCCGTTTACTGGTGTGCAAAGGTTGACTGCGCTCCTGACCAGAAGATAAGCTCAATGGAGATCTGGTACCGTTTTCCCAAGTTCGTCATCGGTTTTATCGCTGCATCAATTATATTCTCCGTGGCAGATGCGTCCTATGGAGGAGACCTGAGCAATACGGTGATAAATCAGGGGGTCATTAAAGGGATGAGCGATATTTTCAGGGGATGGTTCTTCTGTCTGGCCTTTGTGAGCATTGGCCTGGCAACGAACTTTCGTGAGCTGAAAGAGCACTTTCATGGTGGAAAGCCGTTTATCCTGTATGTATGCGGGCAGTCACTGAATCTTGCCCTGACATTACTAATGGCTTATATCATGTTCTACAAGGTGTTCCCTGAGATTCTTCCCAAGATAGACCCTGCACTGCAGATGCTGGGTAAATAGTGATGAAGGACGTAAATTGTAAAGTCAGCACAACAGGGGATGAAATCCCAGACTCTCCTATAATTCCCCCCTTAATAAGGGGGGACACAGGGGGGGCAGATTTGCACAGGGGAGTATTGCACCGGTGGGCATCCTTCCTGTCCGGAATTCTTCTCATATTTGTATTTGTATCTGTCATCGCCCCGTGGATTATGGGACTTCCTTTCATGAAGCCTGTTGATCAATTAATTCAGGAAAGAGGCATAGAGGCAAATCTTTATGACTATACAGAAGTAGAGGTGTTTGCAGATGCGGAAGTGTATATGCGTCATGCAATGGAGAATGTACCAAAAGATACAGGGTACCTTATCAGCATTATATCCGGAGTGCTGCTGTTTTCCCTTGCTGTGTGGATTGGGTATACATATGTTCTCCCGGACAGAAATGAGCGTTAAAACCTTTGCTTTTCTGAGAATAATTAGTGTCTGTGTATAAACTCAATGTCTCTGTCTGTCATTCCGGTAGTTCTTAAGCCGGAATCCAGTTTTTTCAGTGGTTCCTGGATACCCGATTACTGACCCGGCCTACTGACTGCTGGGGCAGGCTTCGGGCATGACAAAAAATAAAAACGGCAGTTTGACTTCACATGCAATGTTGGTTATTATAGCTATAGATATCCACATTAAATGGAGGAGTTTATGAGAACTATTCAGATGACACTAGATGATGAATTAGTTGAAGCTGTAGATAAACTTGTTAAAAAGCTGAAGACAACCCGTTCTGCATTTGCGCGTAAAGCATTACGAGAGGCTATCAAGCAAGTTAATATTAAGGCGCTTGAAA
>CALZGI010000094.1 GCA_945786855.1 Thermodesulfovibrionia bacterium
AATCGTGCCTCCTGCATCTACGTTCACTGTTCCGCTTCCGCCCTGATTGATCTTAAGAATGCTTATTGCATCAGTCTCATTTATGTCTATGTTCCCTGATGTCGTGTTATCTATGTCCAGACTTGCTATCGTCGTATCAATCGCGTTTGCCGAACCCACACCTGTTACGGCATCTATGGTTACTTTCGCCTCTGCCGAATTTGCAACTATGTCCGTATCTGTATCTCCGCCGTCTATGACTCCGGCATTCGTATTAATAACTACAGAGTTTGCGGTGTTATTATTTGTTTTAATCTGCCCAAGAGTAATGTCGTCATCAGCACTCAGAGATATTGTTGAATTCCCGGCATCAATGACTGATCCGTCCGCCATAGTGATTGCTCCGGTAGAGCTCGTTACATTGACGGTTCCGCTGCCGGTCAAAACCACATCGCCCGTGGCAGCCATGGACAAGTTACCGACCGATTCCAGCAAGACCGGGCCATTGGCCGTAGCAATCACTTCGGTTGCCTGGAGAGTTCCGCTGCCTGTGGTGATGACATTGACGCTGCCACCGGTATCCCCCTGGCCCGGTAATGTGACCTGCACCGCAGGAGAGATTAGCGAGTACTCAAGATTCGTAATATCGGCATCATAGATACCGCCAATCGTACCCTGTACAACACCTGCGCCCGGAGTGCCGACATCGATCTTATGCAATGTTAGGTTTTTGTCGGTTACATTGCTAATGACAACATCTGTAAAGCCTTTCTGAGCCTGAATCAGACCGCTTCCTGTCAGATCTCTTGCATTGATGGTTATCGTTCCGGTGCTGCTGGCATTGGACTCTATATCCTTGAGAACAATATCTGTCCCATTTTCTGTGGCGATGAAATTGTAAGGCAAATTCGAGGTTTGTGTTCCATCTGCTTCGATATCGATGGTGATTGTGTCCAAGCCGCTCTTGACCGTACCATCGATTTGCAGGGCTGTTTTTTCGCCCGTATTGTCCAAAGTGATATTACCCCCGGCCGTAATGTTATTGACTCGATAGAGTCCATCAGTGTCCACATCGGTTACCTGTGTGATCTGACTGTCTGGATCACCCGGATCAGTGACTACTTCGCTAACACGAGCTGTACCGTTTTTAACAGCTACGTTGATTTCCCGGAAGGATGTCAAGTTATCGATCAGAAGATCCTGAGTGAGGAAGTCTGCTGCTATGGGTCCTATTGCCGGGTTTATCAGGGAAACATCGAGGAACATTGAACCGTAGGAGAAAGCATCCAATACAGCAGGATCAACATTTGCTGTTCCATCAAGGCTGGTATCTCCCCTGAGTAAGCTCAATCGCAGCGATCTTGCTGCCGAACCGATTTGACCTTCATCGGCTTTCAGGGAGATGTTCGCCGCTTCGAGAAACACATTGTCATTCGCAGCCAGGATATCGCCCCCGGCAACATCGACCGTGTAATCAGCAAAGTAGTTCTCGAGCGCCTCATTAAAAATCACATCACCGGTGGCGGTGCTCTCGATTACCAGATCGCTGGAAGTAACTTCCGACGTGACCTGAATATCAAAACTGCTCCCCTGAGATCGTATTACAATATCCGGATTTCCGCTGTTGCTGGCTAACAGGTTGACAGCATTGATGTTCAGGTTTTTGTCGGTATGATTCTGAATGGTCAACAATTTTACCGTCTTATTCAGGTAAATCGAACCATTTCCTTCAAGCAGGCCTTGTGGAACCTCGATCAGGATGCTGCCGACCCCGTCGTTGTTGAAGTCCGGGACGTAAATGTCGGTACCTGTAATGGCAGTCGGGTCGATGGCGATGTTGCTCGCCGGGTTAACCGATCCATCGGCGTCGATGATCAATGTCCGGGTGGAACCCCTTCCTATATGAATATCCCCGTTCAGGACCGCCGAGTCAACGAGTTTCAGGCCGGTTCCTGTAGTTTTCGCTTCCTCAACTCCCCCCAGGACCACCGTAACCGCCTCAAGAATCGTTTCAGTTATCCATGTAACAATTGAGTCCAGGGGCCAGGGCAGCCATTCAGTGATCGCCCTGGTGATCGTCCTGGTCACATACTGGATCTCTGTGACGGGTTCGGCTTTGACCCCGGGAACGCGGTCCAGTGAATAGCTTGAATCGGACTTGATTGCCAGGTTGACAGTATTGAGTTCTGATCCTGCTTTTGTCTCTACAAGGGAGTCTGCATAAACATCGCCGTATGCTTCGGACGCAGCAACGGCCACAGCTCCTGAGGTCTTCGACTCAGCATAGGATTTGGATCGGATGTTTCCGTCCTTCTGTTTATTGGTTGCCATCAGGCTTATGCTATTGCTGCCAGTTAGTGCTGCACCCGGATCAATCTGAATCAGGGCGCGGCTATGATCACCGGAAGAGCCTATTTTCACTCGTGAAACTGCCGTGGCAAAAGAACCACCCACATCAGCCCTGTTGATCGACCTTGCATCTGAATCGGCATGTACGTTGTTGTGGGCGGCCAGAAGGATATCCTGCCCTGCAAGTGTGGCGTCGTCGTCTATATGTACATTGGTGTCAGAGTCAATTGTCACTTCGCTCATGGTGAGTGCAGATGTAGCAATAACTCCGCCGACATCCATGTCAACATCAGAATCTACTGATGCTAATGCATCTGCTCTGACTGTCAGGTCAAGGCCAGTTATGAGCTTAGCATTTTGACCAATGACTGTGTTGGCACTGTTATTAACAATTGTCTGGGCGCCGGCTCCGCCATGACTTGTGAGAGAAGGGAATGAAGAACTGCTCACATTGCCGGTAAAAAGGTCATACAGCGCTCCGCCGATACTTTGACCTGCAGCAGCATCTGCTATAGCATTGACTTTGGATGTTGCATTTGAAGCTGTAGTCAGATTATTTGTCGATTGCAGGTCTGCGGTCTGACCGATTGTGGCAGATACGGAAGTATTGAGGTCAGCAGTTGCTTTCGACCCGCTGCCAGTGATAAATCCGGCAGAATTACCATCTGCTGTTGTTGAAGTGGAATTATATCCTTTAGCAACCAGAAAAAGGTCATTCTCGGCATCAAGATTTGAACTGTTGTCAACAGACGAGGTCACAGTCACGGCAGACGAGACATTAGCGTCTGCACCTGTTCCCGATGCAACTCCACCAGCAGAAGATTTGGCAACAGCCTGTGCAGCATAATTTATCGGAATGCCGCTGCTGTCATAATTAAATACTGACGTGATATTAATGTTATTTCCTGCATTTACTGCTGCGCTATTGCCAACAGAAGCAGTTATCGTGGCGTCTGTTATAGAATCCGCTACCGAACTTCCTATTGCAATACCACCCGCATTGGTCCCATTTGCTGTCGAATTCGATTTTGCCTCTCCGTCTGACAGAAGAGTAACATTGTTCTGAACATCGATATCTGCACTATCACCAATATCTGCAATTATCGTTGGGGTTACTCGGGCAGTGGCCACTGAAGCGCTTCCGGCAACAATACCTGCGGCCACAGCAATTGTGTCTGCATTGGCAGTGACATCAGAGTCAGCAATGATTTCCATATTATTGACATTTCTGCCTGCCTGTTTACCGACATCAGCACTACCGATTGAGGCCCCGGTCGTACCACTGACATCAGCGGTCGCAACTGCAGCCCCTAAAGCCACGCCGCCGATTCCTCCGCCTTTGGATTCTGATGTTACATCGCGATCAGATGCAGCTTTAACACGCAGGGTGCCTCCCGCCTGATTTATGTTTGCATTGTTGTCAACCCTGGCTGTCTGCGAGCTGGTATCGGTTACGACAGCCACCTGTGCGCCCAGTGCCACTATACCGGCCTGGCCGGCATAGGCTTTGCCCTGCACGTCGTCAACAAGATGTGCTTCCACTTCAATGTCATCTGAGCTGTCCGATCCGCTGCTTACAGTCGCATAATCGTCTATGATTGCCAGGGTACTGCTGTTGATGTTCGCCACGGTCACAGACCCGCCGATGCCTACTGCTCCGGCGGAACCGCTTCCGGTCACACCCATATATTTGAGATTTTCCTTGCCCCTGACAGAGACACTGTTTCCGGTGTCTATTGCTGCATAAGTACCTATAGCTGCTGAGGTGCTGTCAGGCACGGTGCTGGTTGTCAATGTTGAATTAACATCCGTTCCCGGGGTAATATTGTTAACCTTTGTGCTGGAGCTTGTAATACCCGACTGGGCCCCGGCATCCATGTTTGAAGTATCATAGCTGTTGAGAGTGCTGCTGAACCCATCACCCTGGCTGTCGGCATGATTTCGGGTAGAGGTTAGGCCGTTATTATCAACCGGGTCCTCAGATGAGCTTGATCCATCTTCGTTTTCAAAGGAATATGATGAATCGTGTGCTGATCCCAGAGACCAGACGGAGACAGAACCGGCAAGGGACGCGATTCCCCCGGCGCCGCTCACGGCCCAGGATTCCACATCTTTGGTTGAGAGGGCGTTGACAGAGACATTACCGCTGCCGAAAAGCTCGGCGTGGTCCCCGACAGTGGCTGTCGTGTCATTGCGTATGGTCCCGACATCCACACCCCCTCCGACTCCGGCGATGCCCACACCTATACCGCCGGCAAATGAAAATATGTCTACTTCGTTTACGGCCGTGACATTAATCCCCTGATTAGCGTTCACTCCTGTTCTGTCCTTGTTCACATCGGCGTAGCTTCCGATAGAGGCTTTGGTGTCCGAATCAATGGTTTCAACAGTCACGCCGCCTGCAAGGCCCGCGTACAACCCGCCGGCCCCGCTTGCCGCCACACTGAAAACATCCTCGCTGGATTTTGCCTCAACCACAAGGCCCCTGAAGGCATTGTCTGCTGTCAAAACACCCGAGGTGTTGAGGTCTGAATAGACTGCCAGATTGCTGGAGTTGCCCTTCGCATTGACTGCAGCATGGTCGCCGATGGAGGCCTCTGTGTCTTTGGTAATAGTTGTTACTCCGACGGCAGCGCCGATTCCGGCCGCTCCAAGGCCGACGCCAAGGCTGCCTGCTACCATGAGCGTTTCCGTATCATCAGCTGCAGCAACAATAATATTGCCATCAGCATCGACTTTTGCCCCGCTGGCATCGGTTATGGCATTGTCACCGATGAAGGCGTGCGTCTGGTTGTTGATGGAAATGATCGAAACCGCTCCGCCTGCTCCGACAGCCCCTGCCAGGGCAGGAGCAGCGGCAATGGACAGAATATCCTCCTTTGCATTCGCTATTAGGGTGATATCTTTTTCGGCTTTTGTAATTGTATTGTCATCAATATAGGATTCAGTAGTGTTGTTGACTACGGTAATGTCGGCACCTGGCGTAATAGCAGCCGCACCGGAAACGGAGCCTGCTGCTGAGATCCCCATGTGATAGTAATCATTGCCTGCCGCGACGAGGACCGACTGGTCGGCGCCGGCGCCCGTGTTGGTTTCATTGATCCTCGCACCGGCATTAATGTGCGCAGAGGTATTGCTGGTCATCACGTTCACCCCGCCGCTGAGATTCACCGCCACCGATCCGGCGCCTCCTGCACTGGCGACGATGGTTTCAATATCATCTTTGTTAACCGCAGTAACGGCAACCCCCTGTATGGAGGTGGTGCCTGCGGAAGAGGTGCGCTGCTGAGAAAGCTTTGTATTATCTGCGTCATCCTGTCCGTCTTCATTAAAGTCGGCATTGTTATCTGAGCCTGCAGCACCTGCCTCGCCTTCATCGCCGGACTCAGCTGTATAGGATACGCCGAAATTTCCGGTATTGACTGACATAGCCGGTTTAGTACCCTTACCGGTCACGCGAGAGTTGGAGCCGAGGAATGACTCGGTTGTCTTATTGATAACGGAAATACCTGCTGCACCGCCGACACCTGCCGAGCCTCCGCCGGAAATGCTGCCGGCAATGATATCTATTTCGGTATCATCGTTTGCTGCAACAAGGACATTGCCTTCAGCCTCAACCGTTGTATTGCCCGAGACCGTTACTCCATCGCCGGGATCATCGCCGATGAAGGCCCGGGTGGTGTTGTTCATGACATGGACCCCGCCGGAACCGGCTATGCCGGTAGAACCACCGGCGCCGAAAGAGGCTGAAATCGAAGTAATGTCTTCTGCTGCTGCTGCCTGTACTTTTACATCCCTGTTTGCTTTAACATCATCTGCCCAGATATAGGCCTGTGTGTCCTTGGTAATAACCCCCACATCCGCCCCGGCGCCTATTCCGGCGGTGCCGCCGCCGGCAAGAGCTCCTGCAATACCGAGTATGTCAGTCCGGTCAGACGCGAGCACGTTGACGCTCTGGTCAGAACCCGAGCCTGTGTTGACTGAATTAATCAGGGCGCCGTCATCGATAGAGGCCTTTGTTGTTTCATTCAGGACCGACACCGTTGCAGACCCGGCCACACCCGCTGTGCCGGCACCGGAGCCTCCTGCGGCAATTGTGGTAATATCTTCGTACGATGTGGCTGTCACGGACAGGCCCTTGATAGTCTCCGTAAGTTTTGTGCCGGTGCCGTCTTTCTTCCCAGTATACACAGCATCTGCAGTCTGGTTGCCCTTTGCGGTCACTGCAGCACTGCCGACAGAGGCCTCTACTGTATTATTTGCAACAATGGTGGAATTCGAGGCGCCGACTGCCGCTGTGCCGGCCCCTGCAACATTCCCGGCAATGCTAAGGATGTCAGTGTCGTCATCTGCAGCAACTATAACATTGCCGTCAGCAGTCACCACTGTAGAGATACTATCCTGGCTGTCATCAATATATGCCCTGACAGTGTTGTCAATATTGTTAATTGATGCAGAAGCTGATATGCCGGCTGTCTTGGAGGCCCCGAACCCTGCTGTAACCGAAAGTATGGAGGCTGTTTCTTCAGCAGTCAGTTTGACATCACCTCCGCTTGAAGTTGCAGTGGTGTTGTTTATGTATGTGTCTGTATCGTTCGTAATTTCATTCCAGGCAAAGGAGGCCCCTATGCCTGCTGCACCGCCTGAAGCTCCAATCCCGCCTGCTACAGAGAGAATATCCACATCGCTTTCGGCACCGATGATGACATCACCCACGGCCTGGACACCGGTTGTTTTTTTACCGTTAATATATGCCGTTGTGTCGTTATCAACTTTATTTACGGAGACGGCAAGCCCGGCTGCCATGGCGCCGCCGCCTGAACCGCCGATTGCTGCTGAGACTGCGAGGATCTCATGTTGATCAGAATCGCTGTCAGGATCGTAATTGTCGTTCTTTAATCCCGTGTCGGCATTAACTGACACTGTGCCGGCATCAACATCAGAACCATCTATATAGGCACTGGCGTCGTTGTTCAGATCATTCCAGGCAAAGGAGGCGCCGACACCTGCTTTTCCGCCGTACGATACCGCACCCGCGACAGCGAGGATCTTTGATTGGTCAGCAGCACTCACCGTAACAGAGTCAAGAGCATCAGCCCCATTCCCCTTGATTTCAGAATTGTCCGAGATATACGAATCAGTACTGGTGCTGATTTTATTAACCGTTACCGCACCTGCTATGGCGGCTACCCCCTGCGGAGTTACAGCGCCGCTGGCAGCCACGGCCAGGATATCACCAGTAGCAGCGGCTGTAGAATTGAAACTTCCCCCCAGGTTCATAGTAGAATTTTTCACATATGATTCTGTGCTGCCGATGATGGTATTTTCGGTATAGGCACCGGAAAGAGAGTTGCCGCCGGAACCGCTTGGCTTGGAAAAGGCCACCGACCCGGCAATAGCATCAATATCACTATTATTGGTGGATGAAATTTGCGCAGAATTGGCGGTAACGGTTTTGTCATTCACATAGGCCTTGGTCGTATCGTTTATGTTATTAAGCGACACATTAGCAGAAACAGAGAGCCCGTACTTGCCGCCGCCCTGCATAGCGTTCTTTACTCCGCCGGTAAATGGCGGGGTTGGGCTGGCGATCGCAGCGGCAATGGACCAGGCGCTGATCTTGCCGGTATTTTTCGCATCTACCAATAAATCCCCGCCGGAAGTCAGGCTGCTGCCGCCGTTGCTTTCCGCAGGCAATGCGCCCAGTATCGCCCTGGTATTTCTCGTAATATCATTCCATGCGACTGATGCTCCTATGGAAGCGCCGGAACCCCAGCCAATAGCTCCGGACCCGCTGAAGAGTTTGGTATTATCAACTGCGGTAACACTGGAATCGCCGAGCATCTCAATATAGGCATCGTCATCTACCAGTGATATGGTTTCATTGTCAATGTCAATAAAAGAAAACGTCCCGTTGATGCTGAACTTCTTCGATAATCCTCCGGCCTGACCCACAGCAATATGTTTATTTTTACTGTCAGCTCTGACCAGGAGAGAATCACCATATACCTGGGCATTGTTTTTGATAGTTGCATGGGAATTGTTTATGTAGTTCATACCCAGGTATGAACCGCCGACACCGGTGCCCCCGCTGGTATTGGAGGCAATGAGCTTGACCCCGAAGTTGCCTGCGACATTGACAGTCTCCAGAGTGCTCAGGGCTTCTACCGTTATATCCTGTTCAGCATTGTTGGGCTGGTAGTTTTTATTGATCTCAGCAAAGCTGCCGATATAGGCATCACTGTTGTTGGTGATATTTAAAATATTGACCGATCCGGCAAACCCGATATTATCCGACTGAGCCGCGCTCTGGGCCCAGCTGTTTACATAAGCATTTGAAAGACCGGCATTCGTATTCAGGATGCTTTTAACATCACCAATGCTGTCTATCTGATAGCCCGGTTTCTGCGGCAGGTTGGTGTGGGACGTGACCGTCAATGCCTTGTTTGTGTCTACAATTGCATAATCGCCAATATAGGCATCAGCACTGTTTGTGTAATCGCCAACTGCTACGGCAGCACTCAGCGAAGTTGCTTTAGCTCCGCTGAGAATATCTCCATTGACAAAGCTCGCTGCACTCAGCTCGATCCTGTCTGTCACCGACGCATCAATATCGACAGGCCCGTTTGCAGATTGCACCGTGGTTCTGGATGTTGAATTGCCGTCACCGATTCTCGCGGTAGCATCGCTTGAGTGATCAGCATAAGCCACAGAAGCAGCGAGACCGACTCCCCCAGATGCGTTAGCATTGGATTTTGTACTGCCGCCTCCGCTACCGCCGAAGCGGCCCGATACTTTTGGGCCGGCCGCACCGGCAAGCAACTTTATGGCTTTCTGTAGAATACCATCACCAACGGTTGCAGAAGCCGCTGTTTTATTTTTTTGACCAATTGCAGTGTCTGTTTTGATGTTTGATGCTATAGTGAGGCCATTCCTGGCAGTGACGTTGCCGTCTACCCAGGCGTCGGCATCCATATCAGCAAAGCTGAGTCCCACGGCCACACCCATGGTACCGTCCGAATAGGCTCCGGCATTAGCGTTCGTTTCTACGTCTTTGAATGACTCCGCCTTTACTGTCATCTGTCCGTCAACATTCACCGTAGCCCCGTTTTCAATCTTTGCATTGGATTCACCTTTGGCATTAGCTGTAACCAGAGTGATATCAAGAACGGAAGGAGCCACTACCCCGTAGGAAAAAGTTGTCGTACTGGTATGAGACTTTGAAGTGGCTTTGGAATTGAGTGTAAAGTCACCTCCTCCGGTTGTTGTGATTGTTGAGCCGGATCCTATAATTGCATTGGAGACAGCTGTTGATTCCGAGTAAGCAAACCCCACCAGCGTACTCACAACAGTAGCACTGGCATCAGAGGCTGCATCAGAGATAATCGTGATATCACCTGCTGCTTCAATAGAGGAACTATTAGTTAAGGTAATATCTGCAGTAGCGGAAGAATCACTCCAGGCGCCAAGCAGCGAAAGATCATCAAGAAAATCCAATGCGTCATTCAGCAGTGAGGAGGTGCCCTGTGTGGATGTCGAACTCTGGTCGTCATCAAAAAGCCTTGAGTTGCCTGCCTCTGCTGTCAGAGTTATATTTCGTCCCTTGAGTGTCGCACCGTCCAGGCTGATATGTGCACTATTGCTCTGAACATCACCCAGAACCCCGACCACATTATTTGAAATGTCCGTGGCAGTCATTGTGATATCTCCGGGGGTAAATCCGCTGTCAGCATGGGCCAGAATCTTTGCACTGTCCCCGATATTGATCTCCGGTGCTTCAAAGGTCAGGTTTCCCGAATTTCCGGTGGACGCATCGGTCAGGTGGTTTCCGTTATCTACATCAGAGATCGACCTGCTGGACACAACCGTACCTGCGGCCACATTAATGTCCCCGCTCGCCTGGAACAGGCCGTTGCCTCCGGAGAAATAACCTGAATTGATGTTGAAGACGCCGCTGAGATTCACCGTAACAGGATCAATAAGCACATTACCCGCGGTCCCGTTTGCCGCGCCTGCCTCCAGGCTGCCGCCCTTTATATCTACTGTATTTTTTGCGCTGAATTCAACAAAGCCGCCGTCACCGGAGATGTCCCCTCCGCCTGCTTCAATTACTGCATTACCGCTGAGTCCGGCATTATTATCGGCAAACAAAATAACATTCCCGCCGTCAGAGTTTTCACCATAACCCCGAGCCGATATTAGGGAATCACCGCTTACATGTATATCATTGCCTGCACGTATCGTTATATCTCCGGCATCGAGATTGTCAGCGCCCTCTGAAGAAATAGTGCCCCTGTTTTCAAAATCCCCCTCCGCGAGTATCTCGATAGTGCCGTTCTCAACGGAAATACGGCTGCCGCTCTGCAGACCGTTGATATTGACCACATCGCTGAAGTCAATATTGTTGCCGGAAAAGACCGCACCGGAAGCAATTTCTCCTGCGTTAATGATTGTCCCGGCCCTGAGGTTGATGTCATTGACAGCATTGACGGAACCCTTTATTGAGATCAGGCCACTTTCATTTACAGGATTTGTTCCGCTTAACAACTGGGAGGTAGATGATAAAGAGGGATTACCGGATGAATCAAAGAAACTGTTCATGTAGGAAGTCGTTGGCGTTGTCAGCGTCAACGCACCCACATTGACCACTCCCCCTGCTCCTATTAGAATGCCGTGGGGATTAGCAAAAAAGACATTCCCGCCAACCCGTCCGTTTTTTATGGAGTTCAGAATACCGTCAACAGTAGTCCTCCGGGAATGGACAAGGTTCAACAGGTTATCTGCCCCACCGGGAACATGAAGATTGACGACATTGTCCCTGTAGACATCAAATTTGCTGAATGAATTAAATGCGTTCTTGCCCCGAATGGTGGAAGTCGTGACATCGGTGACTTTTTTGTTTATACGAAGCTGCGTCCGGGTATTGCCGTCTGTGATGATCTGCTGCGCGAATACCACATTGCAAAACAGAAAATGAAAAAGTGTAATAATTGCAACAATATGCCTGAACCCTGTCTGTTCAGTAGTATCATGATAACAACGGTGTGCTCCTTTTCGTATTCGTCTCTCCACTTGACCCCCAGTCTCAAAGTGCTCATATTTTTAAAAAAACGTTAATGACAGTGAATAAACAAATGCTAAGGAGACAAGTTCTTGATGTGCTCATAAACATTAACGAACATCATCTCGATAACTATGAATATTGGAAGGCTTTTCCTATCAGAATAGCGATGATTTCCGTTCAAGTGGAAGCCAATCAACTTCATGTAAAGATTCTTAACACTTATATCGGGTGAATCAGGAAAAACCTTTAGCCAATGTACTAATAGAGGCAGATCATCTGCCCTAAGGGCATTATCCGGAAATGAGGATCAAAGATTTGCACGGAGAGGGGCCATCATGTGCTGCAGCCATGAGTCCGGTAAGTTCTCTGCCGAAAAGACGATTCTTCTGTTCCTGGTGTCAATGGGGGGAATGGTTGAAGATCATTATACTATTGAGCGCTTCCCGTTTATGCGGTTCAGACTTTCTGAAACACCTGTTTATTCATTCAATGTGCTAAAATAACGCCTTAAATCAAAACGATACTGCGTAGGGCAGACTGATACATCCAGAGGAAATATCTCACATGACCGATAACGAGTCGAAGACGCCTACAAATTTTATAAAACAGATTATTGAAGAAGATCGAAAGAACGGGAAAAACGACGGCTGCGTGCAAACGCGTTTCCCGCCGGAGCCGAATGGCTATCTTCATATTGGCCACGCGAAAGCTATCTGCCTCAACTTTGGAATAGCAGAGGAAACTAAAGGACTGTGCAACCTGCGCTTCGATGATACGAATCCTGAAAAGGAAGAACAGGAATATGTCGATTCCATAAAGGAGGATGTCCGCTGGCTCGGCTTTGATTGGAACGACCGCGAGTATTTTGCATCCGATTATTTTCGACAGCTCTATGAATATGCAGTTCAGTTAATCAGAGACGGCCGGGCCTACGTCTGTGATTTAAACGCTGAGGAGATAAGGGAATACCGGGGTACGCTGACAGAACCGGGGCGGGAAAGTCCCTATCGTGATCGATCGGTTGAAGAGAACCTTGATCTCTTTGAGAGAATGGGTTCGGGTGAGTTTCCCGACGGCTCCCGTACACTGAGGGCAAAAATTGACATGACGTCCGGGAATATCAATATGCGTGATCCTGTTGTGTACCGGATACAGCGCTCCTCCCATCATCGAACAGGTGATGAGTGGTGTATATATCCTATGTACGATTATGCACATTGTGCTTCAGACTCTATTGAAAAAATCACACATTCTCTCTGTACCCTCGAATTTGAGGATCATCGGCCGCTCTATGACTGGTTTCTCGATCAACTGGGAATCTTCCATTCTCAGCAGATAGAGTTCGCGCGGCTGAATCTTTCATATACTGTATTGAGCAAGCGAAAACTTCTACGGCTTGTCCAGGAAGGTCACGTTCCTGGCTGGGACGACCCGAGAATGCCGACGCTGTCAGGAATCCGGAGGAGAGGGGTCCCACCTGAAGCCGTACGGGAATTTTGTGACCGGATAGGGGTGGCAAAAGCGGACAGCACCGTTGATTTATCTCTTCTTGAATTCTGTGTTCGGGACTACCTGAATAAACATGCCCTTCGTGTCATGGCTGTGCTCAGGCCCCTGAAGGTTGTTATTACGAATTACCCCGAGAGACAGACAGAAGAGCTTGAAGCGGTCAATAACCCGGAAGATCCTGATGCAGGAAAAAGGAAAGTCCCTTTTTCAAGAGAGCTCTATATTGAGAGGGATGATTTTATGGAGGACCCTCCAAAGAAATTCTTCCGCCTTGCACCGGGAAGGGAAGTGAGGCTCAGGTATGCATATTTTATTACCTGCACCGACGTAATAAAAGATGAGAACGGTGAAATCAGCGCATTGCACTGCACCTATGACCCTGCAACGAGAGGCGGCGATTCTCCTGACGGCAGAAAGGTGAAGGCAACACTTCACTGGGTATCGGCTGAACACGCTGTTGATGGCGAGGTGCGGCTCTACGAAAACCTGTTTACAGGGGAAGATCCCGATGATGCGCCCGCTGAGAAAGACTTTTTATCAAACCTGAATCCTGACTCACTTCAGGTTCTGCGCTCATGCCGCCTTGAACCGTCGTTGAAGGGGGCCGAGGCGGGGACCAGGTACCAGTTTGAGAGGCTCGGGTATTTTTGTGTTGACCCCGATTCCTCACATGAAAATCCGGTATTTAACCGTACCGTGACGTTAAGGGATACCTGGGCGAAAATACAGAAGGGTAAAAAATAATCACAGGAGGGCCGGTAATTTAACATGAACTATATAGCTGTCTTGGGTGCAGGAAGCTGGGGGACAACTCTGGCGAACCTTCTGGCTGAGAAGGGGTATGATGTTTCACTCTGGTCTTATGAGAAAGAACTTGCCCATGAGATCAGCCGGACGGGGATCAACAGCGTGTACTTGCCCGGCATTCCCCTGTCGAACAACCTGGAAGCAACCGCCGATATTGAGGTTGCCGTAAAAAAGGCACGGTATATATTGAATGCGGTGCCCACCCAGTTTACGCGTGCAGTCTTTCAGAATGTGGTCCAATACCTCAATGAAAAGACGCAGATAATAAGTGCTTCAAAAGGAATTGAACATGGGACGCTGATGACTGTATCATCAATTCTTGAGGAGCTGGCAGGGAGGCAGGTGGCTGTTCTTTCGGGGCCGAGTTTTGCAGAAGAAGTTATAAAGAAACTGCCGACAGCGGTAACAATCGCTGCAGAGAATTATGAGACCGCGCTTCTGCTTCAGGATGTGTTTAATACTGATTATTTCAGAGTTTATACGAACACAGATGTCCTCGGTGTCGAGCTGGGAGGGGCGTTGAAGAATGTAATGGCAATTGCGTCAGGGATCTCGGACGGACTTGGCCTCGGTGCAAGCACGAGAGCTGCGCTTATAACACGGGGACTGGCAGAGATGACGCGTCTTGGCGGAGCAATGGGCGTCAATGAAACAACCTTTGTCGGGTTGAGCGGACTTGGTGATCTTGTATTGACATGCACCGGTACGCTCTCGAGAAACTATACTGTCGGATTTAAACTTGGACGGGGAGAAAAACTGGAGAAGATCCTCTCGAGCACAAAAATGGTGGCTGAGGGTGTTGCTACTTCAAAGTCTGCCTTTGAACTTTCACTTAAACATAAGGTAGAGATGCCGTTAACGGAGCAGATCAACAAAGTAGTGAATGAAGGGAAGAACCCCCATGATGCTGTGGAAGACCTGATGACAAGGAGTTTGAAGGCGGAATGATAACTACAGGCAAGAGGCCCGGGGCAAGAGGCGAGAGGTTTAAAACCCCTTGCCCCTCGCCCATAGCCTCTTGCCTGCTTTGACCTATGGACAACAGGAAAATAAAAAACATACTTGGTTCTGTGAAGTCTGGGAAAGTCAGTGTTGCCGATGCGCTTGAACAGCTGAAGCACCTTCCCTATGAAGACATCGGGGTGGCCAAGGTTGATCACCACAGGGAACTCAGGCATGGAATTCCGGAAGTGATATTTGCCGAGGGGAAAGATCCGTCAGATATTCTGAAAATAGCTGATTCCATGCTCAGACACAGCGGAAAACTGCTCATCACGAGGGCGGCGAAGGCCCTTTTCAAAGACATTGACAGATTATGCAAAAAATATAAAAGAAAGGCAGTGCATTACGAAAAATCGGGAGTGATTATGGCGGGTGGTTCAGAGAAGAGAGCCGGCACAATAGCAGTACTCTGCGCAGGGACCTCGGACATGCCCGTTGCTGAGGAGTCGATTGCTACCGCGGAGTTTCTCGGAAGCAGGGTTGAAGCAGTCACCGATGTCGGTGTTGCAGGACTGCACAGGATAGTGAATGCGGGAAAAGTTTTTAAAGAGGCAAATGCCCTGATTGTGGTTGCCGGAATGGAAGGCGCCCTGCCGTCTGTTGTGGGAGGGATGACTGACAAGCCGATTGTTGCTGTGCCGACGTCTGTAGGGTACGGCACGAGCTTTGGAGGCATTACAGCCCTTTTTGCAATGCTCAATTCCTGCGTTCCCGGTATAGCGGTAATGAACATTGACAACGGATTCGGCGCGGGTGTCCTCGCCCATAAAATAAATACATTGTCTGTGACCCGCTAATCATGAACTTTTTTCTTCAACCATAACCGGAAGTATAATGAGCTGACAGCTGTGAGCTGAAAGCTGATCGCTAAAAAATGATTGCCTATTTTGACTGTTTTTCAGGAATGAGCGGTGACATGACCCTCGGGGCACTGGTGGATGCCGGAGTGCCCCTTTCAAAGATCAGTGAAGAACTGGCGCTCCTTTCCCTGGGGGGATATGAACTGACGGCTAAAAAAGTGAAGAGGGGAGGGTTGAGGGCTACCAAGGTTGATGTGCTCGTTCAGAAGGCGAGGGGTGAGGGGCAAGGGGCAAGGAGATGGAAGGATGTAGAAAATATAATTAAAGATTCTTCCCTCTCAAAACCGATTCAGCGAAAAGGCCTGGCTATTTTCAAGAGACTCTTTGAGGCGGAAGCGATGGTCCATGGTGGAAAATACACCACCGTTCATCTCCATGAACTCGGTGCTGTTGACTGTGTGGTCGACATAATGGGAAGCTTAATCGGCCTTGATATTCTTGGAGTCGATACAGTGTATGCCTCCCCGCTCAACCTCGGGAGCGGTTTTATTCATACAGCTCACGGCAAACTGCCCGTTCCTGCGCCAGCCGCTGTTCAGCTGTTAAAAGGAATTCCTGTGTATTCATCAGATATATCATTTGAGTTGACCACTCCTACCGGTGCAGTATTAGTTTCCTCTCTTGCTGCTGAATTCGGGCCGATGCCGAACATGATTATTTCTAAAATTGGAATGGGGGCAGGGAATAAGAACTTCAGGGAGCAGCCGAACGTACTGAGAATGTTTGTCGGTCAGGCCGGAGAAGCCGTAAAAAAGGGGAACGATGATCGGGAAGAAGTAATTATTATGGAAACCAATATTGATGACATGAACCCCCAGGTGTATGAGTATGCTATGGATCAACTGTTTAAAGCAGGGGCGCTCGATGTGTTTCTTACCCAGGGAATCATGAAAAAGGGGAGGCCGGGGATTAAACTGACGGTGCTTTGCAAAGAAGACAAAAAAGATGACCTGATCCATATTGTGCTCAGAGAAACAACGAGCATCGGTCTGAGGTTTTATAAAGCGGAGAGAAAAATACTTGATCGACAGATCAGAGTAAAGAATACGAAGTACGGTAAAGTGAAATTTAAGGAAACTCGGATGGGAAGGAAAATTGAAAAAGCTTCTCCCGAATACGAAGACTGCAAAAAGATCGCAAAGAAATTTAATATTCCTCTATTGGAGGTAATAAAAGCGGTCAGTAATTAGCTTTTAAGCAACAAATAGTAAAAAAAGCGGGGTGTTTGAGCCCCGCTTTTAAGTATTGAAAGCTGAATGATGACCGCTGAAAGTTGACAGCTTTTTGCTATTTCTCTCCCCCGCTGATTGTCACAAAAATAGTAGAACCTCTTCGGAAAACGAGCAGCAGCAGGTCCACGTGAGGTTTGATCTCCGATGCCACAGCCTCGTAATCTTCTATGCCGGAGACGGCTTTTCTGTTGACTTCAAGAATAACATCTCCGGGAAGCAGGCGGCTTTCAGCAGCGCTGCCGCTTTCAATATCGGTGACAACAACGCCCATGATTTTTTCAGACAAATTAAGCTGGCGGTAAATGTCCGGCGTTAAATCCTGGACAGTCACCCCATTTAAAGCATTTTTAAATTCTGTGGGTTTCTTCCCGCTTTCGCCCGGAAGCTCGCCAATTGTAACGGTCAGTACCTCAAATGCACCGCCTCTTATGAGTTTCATTTCTACGGGTGTCCCCGGAGCGGTTTCCGCAACGATGTTTCTCAGGAGGTACGGTTCGTCTACCCGCTTTCCTCCAAATTCAATGATTACATCACCCCGCATGAGCCCTGATTTTTCTGCAGGACCACCTGCAACGACATCTGCGACGAGTGTGCCATGATCTTTTTCGAGCTGGAACTGTTCGGCAAGCTCGGGAGTAATTCCCTGTATCGATACGCCGAGCCAGCCTCTGGTGACTTTCCCTTCTGCAATAAGGCTGTCCATAACGACCTTTACCATGTTGCTGGGGATGGAAAAGCCAATTCCCTGATAGCCGCCGGATGTACTGAATATTGCCGTATTAATGCCGACCAGTTCACCCCTGACATTCACGAGGGCCCCGCCTGAGTTTCCGGGATTAATTGCAGCGTCGGTCTGAATGAAATCTTCATAATCGGCAATCCCCACGTTTGCCCGTCCCACAGCACTGACAATTCCCATTGTTATGGTCTGATTCAGACCGTAGGGATTTCCGACGGCCAGCACCAGTTCTCCCACTTTCAATATGTCAGAATCGCCCAGCGGCAGGTATGCAAGGTTTTCAGCTTCTATCTTGATTACAGCCAGGTCTGTTTTGGGGTCATTCCCGATGACTTTGCCGATATGCTCACTTTTGTCAGACAGTAACACTTTTATCTTGTCCGCATTTTTTATGACATGATTATTGGTCAGGATATAACCGTCTTTAGACACAATGACCCCTGACCCGAGACTTGCTGATTTTCTCTCTCTCGGCTGTTCCCGCTGCCTGAGCTGATCTTCAAAAAATCTCCTGAACAGGGGATCATTAAAGAAAGGGGAAAGAGGCGCATCCGATACCTTGTCTGTTCTCACCGTTGCAATGTTTACCACTGCGGGCTTTACTGTTTCGGCAATCTCAGCCATGGCTTGCCCTGTTTTTGTCAGAAATTCTACAGATTCATTGGAGATTCCGGCTTTATTAGAATTCTCTGGCGGGTGAGAGGCATCAGACTGAGAGATGAAGAAGGGAATGGCAAGTACATTGAGTGAAATGAGAAATACTGCGACAATGGGAAATTTATTAAAACACGATTTTATAAAGAACATGATTATCTCCTTGATAACTTTTATCATTATTACAGATGAAATTATGAGAAAAATTAATTATATATGTATCTCCGTTGAGAGTCAATGGAACAGAATACCAGAAATGTATGAATAAATATAACTAATCTTTATGAACTAAATATGAAGGGCAGGGGATGATGTCCGGAGCCCTCGGGCTTTACAAACGGATAGACATTAATTATTATTTATTACGTCTGTTAAGACATCCAGGAGAAGCGGGTTGAAAAAAATCAGAACAGTACTTGCTCAAATGAATCCTATAGTTGGGGACCTGTCCGGAAATGTGAAAAAAATAATTTCCTGCATCAGGAGGGCGCAAAAATTAAAGGCTGATATTATTGCCTTTCCCGAACTGGCAGTCACTGGATATCCCCCTGAAGACCTTCTGATGAAGCCTCATTTTATTGAGGACAATATTGATGCTCTCCACAGGGTCATAACGGAAACAGGGGACATTACCGCGATCGTAGGTTTTGTGGACAGGGACGAAGGAATTTACAACGGGGCAGCTGTAATTTCTGATAGAAGGCTCGTTGATGTATATCATAAAATACATCTGCCCAATTATGGCGTTTTTGATGAATACCGGTATTTCCGGGCAGGCAGCAGGTATCCTGTGTATGAACTGCGCGGTGTCGGTATCGGCGTTAATATATGTGAGGACATATGGCATCAGGAAAGTCCCGCCGAGGTCCAGGCTCTGGCAGGTGCGAAAATCATTTTCAATATCAATGCATCGCCCTACCATATGGGAAAGGCGTTGTTCCGGGAAGACCATGTAACAGCCCGGAGCCGGCAATGCGGCGCAGCTATTGTGTATGTGAACATGGTGGGAGGACAGGACGAACTGGTTTTTGATGGCGGCAGTTTTGTTGCTGACGGGGACGGCAGCATCCTGGTAAAGGGGAATCAATTCAAAGAAGAGCTGATTACCATTGATATTGAAGTTCCTGCCAAAAAGAAAGAGCTGCCTGCCGGACCCGGGAAAGAACTGAAGCGTCTTGTTAAGAGAAGCGGATCTGTTGAGAAAATATCCCTTCCATCGGTCCCGAACGGGAGCAGACCTGCATACAGAAACAGGAAGCTTCAACATATATCGGAACAGGAAGAAGTCTACAATGCCCTTGTGCTCGGAACGAAAGACTACGTGCGGAAGAACGGTTTTCAGCGTGTCGTAATAGGAATGAGCGGTGGCATTGATTCAGCTCTTGTTGCTACAATCGCCGTTGATGCACTGGGAGAGGAGCATGTTCACGGGCTCTTTATGCCTTCGGACTATACGTCCAGAGAGAGTTATGAAGATGCTTCCGGTCATGCAGAGAACCTTGGCATACAAATGACCCAAATTCCCATTAAGAGCATATTCAGGTCCTATCTAAAAATACTCTCCCCTCACTTTAAGGGTGCGGAAGCTGATATAACTGAAGAAAATCTTCAGGCCAGAATACGGGGGAATCTATTAATGGCATTTTCCAACAAATTCCGGTGGCTTGTGCTTACAACCGGGAATAAGTCGGAAATGAGTGTGGGATATGCTACATTGTACGGGGATATGGCCGGGGGGTTCGCCGTTATCAAGGATGTTCCCAAGATGCTTGTGTACAGCCTCTGTGAGTGGAGGAACAGAAAAGAAGGGGAAGAGCTCATTCCTGAAAGGATTTTATGGAAAGATCCCACTGCAGAGCTGAGGCCCGACCAGAAAGACACCGATTCCCTTCCGCCCTATCCGCTGCTTGATCCAATACTAAAGGCGTACGTAGAGGAGGACCGCAGCTTTGAAGAGATAATGGAAATGGGATGCGATATTGAATGTGCACAAAGGGTCATCGGCATGATAGACCATACGGAGTATAAAAGGCGGCAGGCCCCTCCGGGGATAAAGATAACACCCAGGGCTTTTGGAAAAGACAGGCGGTTTCCGATAACCAATCGGTATAAAAGTTATTAAAAAAGGCGAGGGGCAATGGGCGAGGGGCAATAGGTTTTTCCTCTCGCCTCTGGCCTATAGCCCCTCGCCTGTCGTCAAGGGGGACAACATGGCTGAGATGAAGATTCTTGCAGTATCGGGGCTCGTAGTGTTTTGTTTACAAATCCAGGGATGCAGCAATTCTGAAACCGGGCAGCAAACATCTGTTTTTCAGAAAGTCCCGGAAATCGCGGAAATCAAGCCGCAAAAACCGGTGAAGATTAAAATGAAGAGGAACGCAAAGGGCGATTATTCATGGGAGCTGACGGGCGATGATACTGACAAAGTTATTGAGGTTGATAAGCGGCTGAAGCGATCTCTCGATGGATAAGCGAAGGCGATAGTGACATACAGCTTCATACCCTGTCACTAACCTCGGGCCTGGAGATATCCCTCAACCAGTAAATCATCACCGTAACAAGTTGTCCGGACATTCATCAGATCAAGGGCTTTTTTTAAGAGGGCAGGAGATTTACCGCCTACTGAAGAAATAGCATCTTCACCGCCAATCAGCTTCGGCGCTATGAAAAACATCACTTTGTCAACAATTCCGCTGGACAGGGCAGAAGCACTTATGGCTGATCCGCCTTCGATGATCATGCTTGTTATATCCAGTTTTCCCAGTTCTTTCATGAGTCTCTTCAGATCTACCCTGCCTGCTCTTTCTTTGACAACCAGTACTGTGGCCCCCTTTTTTGTCAATGAGTCTATTTTGCGCCTGCTGGCCCTTATTGTCGTCGCAATAATTGTTTTCCCGTCAGTATATTTCATTATTTTAGCGCCGGGGGGTATTTGAAGGCTGCTGTCAACGATTATCCTGTACGGGTTTTGCCCCCCAGGTAATCTGCAGTCCAGGGAAGGGTTGTCTTTTTTCACTGTGTTGATACCAATGAGGACAGCGTCAACTTCATTCCGCAGCATGTGAACCCGTTCTCTTGACTTCGGACCGGTGATCCACTTTGACTCTCCGCTTGCAGTGGCTATTTTCCCGTCAAGGCTTTGGGCAATCTTGAGTATGGTGAAGGGTTCCCCGGTCGTCACATGTTTGATGAATGCTTCATTCAGCGTGCGTGCTTCATTTCTCAAAACACCCGTTCTGGTTTTTATCCCTGCCCTTCGAAGTTCCCTGAATCCCCTGCCTGAAACCTGGGGGTTGGGATCTGTCATGGAGACGACCACTTCTTTTATGCCTGCCCTGATTATTACCCGTGTGCAGGGAGGAGTTCTTTTGTTCGTGTGACAGCAGGGCTCAAGATTTATATAGAGTGCGGCGCCTCTGGCATGCGCCCCTGCTTTTTTCAGTGCTGTCACTTCGGCATGGTCTGTTCCTGCCTTCTTGTGATAACCGCCGGCAATGATTTTATTCCCTTTCACTATCAGGGCGCCGACCATCGGGTTCGGGCTTGTCCTGCCCCTGCCCCTTGCAGCAAGTTCCAGGGTTTTTTCCATAAATGCCTTGTCTGTCATTTTCTGAATACTATATCCGGCTCTCTTGAATTGAGTCAGCGGACTCGAAGTGATAAAAAGTCTAATGTTAATAGGATTTTACCAGAAAGATAACTTTAAATCATGTACTTGGGAAGGAGCAGGGGAGGTGCACATGCCTTTAACAAGAAAAACAACTCCCCTTTCCCCGTTTTAGGGAAGAGGACCGCGAATGGGCACAACATAGTATCCGGGCGAGACAATATATCGCCCGATGAGCATTGATTCCATTGAACTCAGTCTGTCCCCGTCGGGCATCAACTCCAATTCTAGGTTCATGGTATTACCGGTGATGCTGCCCTTTAACCGCGCATACCCTTTTTCTCCCTCGAGGCTTACCGAATCAAGTCTTATGATGTTCCCCTCTATTGATAACGCTCCCTGAAGGCTGCGAAATGTATTCAGGAGGGGAACGACTGACGCCGAGTCGTCAATGTTCAGGTCAGGGACGTCGAAGACAACCTTTACTAAATTGCTTTCTATGGCTACATCGGAAGTAGCGCTTCCTCCTATTTTAACGCCGAATTGCGTCAGGTAGGGAATTTCAGCAAGTTCAGCCCTGTAAATTTTTATCTTCCCTTCAAGAGGCAGCTGTATGGTCCCTTTAATATCACCTTTCCCAATGTTTCCTTCCACGTTAAAGCCAAGCCGGAAATCGGTCAGGGAGGCAGGAGAGTAGCGGGATGCAAAATTGGAAATCCTCAGGGCGTGTTTATCGTCTATGTACAGATCAAGGCTGTCAGCGTGGAGGGCAAGAAAAATACCCTTTCTTAAACCTTCAGCAATAATCCTCATTCTGCTGTTTCCCGAATGGAGGACAGTGTCTTCAATCCGCTCCTTTATCAGCGCTGTGGGAACAGCCACAAACCAGAGCAGGACCAGAAAAACAGGGATCGTAATGGACAGAGAGAGAAGGTATCTGAAATATTTCACTTGCTCATAAGTGACACTGTTAATGTGCAGACAAACTTATCGGGATCTTCAAAGGTGGATTTGACAGATGCAGCTTTCAGCTTAAGGGGCAGGGGGGAGATATCAATTTTATAGAGTAGATTGACTATGCTGTTAAGGTCCGTGCCCTCTATTTCCATTTTGGCATTTTCCTCGGAGTACTCATCGATACGGGTGCTTCCGAGAGGTTTTATTGCTCTTGCCTGAATCCCGAGTGACTTCAGGACCTGCTCCAGCGTGGATACAATGCCAGTTGATTTTCTTCGCCTGATTTTATTCTCTTTCGACTGAACTGCCGCTTTTATGTCGAGTACAGATCCCGTGAGTGACTTGATATTCGAGAGCTGATTTTTTAGTTGAAGGTTTTTGTTTTCGTATCCCTTCGCATAAATAATTGACATGACAATGATGATGAAAACGAGTATTACTGCAACAGACATAGCCAGGATGGCCTTGTCAAAAAATACGGTTTTCCCCGGCATGGATTTCATGCACCTTTCTCCTGCATCACTATGGTAAAGGTGATCTGTGCGTCTCCGGTCGCGTCGGAGTCGGTCACCTTTACGCTCTCAAAAACTGAAAGATAATCATTTTTCAGAGATTCAACATCTTCAAATGACACCGCCGAGCCTTTCATTATCAGATTTTTTCCGTCAGCACTGAACTCATGGAGCCTGACGTTTCTCTTATTATGGAGCGCCATGTCGCGAAGGATATCAAGGACCGGAATTCCTCCAAGCGCCTCTTTTTTAATGAGAAGACTCTTCATGTTCCCCTTGAACTGCCGTTCAGCATCAATAATTGTTTTGTCTTCAGGAAAGACCTTTCGGTATACCCCCTGTAATTCATCTGTCAGCCGTTGATGTTCATTCCTCGCAGTTGTGAGACCCAGAATGAAGTTGGCAGCAAGAATAACAAGAAGCACCAGAACGAGAAGTCCGGCTATACGGAGGTTCTTTATAAACTTCTCTACATGACCCGTGTATGCCAGTTCATCCTGCCTGAGCGTTATTGTGGGGTTCCGGACTTCATCAAGTGCCCCCTTTGAACGCTGATCAATATCTGCTATTGCCCCCTCTATGAACCCCCCGCTCCTTCCGTCAGGAAAGCGCAGGTCGAGAGAGGTGATACTTTTCGGTTCCAGTCCAGCCGAGGAAAACATGTCGATGATGCTCTTTAATTTTGCTTTTTCGAGGCACGCGACGAGGACTCTGCTCTTGAGATCAGTGGACTCAATGACCACATGATCAATGACATAGTCACTGACATCACCGAGGACAATCCCTTCAAGTTCATAGGGGATAGTTTCTCTGATTTTATTCTTGTCGGAAAATGGATAATCCTGTTCCCTGAGAGTCAGAAGAGCCAGCGGGACGCTCAGGCAGATAGTATCGTGCTCGTCAACGGAGAGGGACTTGAGCACTTCCGGAGACAGATCACCGTCAAGAGACACTGACGAAGTATCCATGAGGGAATACCTGTTGTCATGCTTCTCAATTCTATACATGTTCAGGCTGCTCTCGGTCCAGTCAATAAAGGCGGTCGTCATTTATCCTTCTCTCCAGAATTTAATCTTTGCCGATGTGTCCATGACACTCTCTATAACTCTTGTAACATCGTTCACCGTCGCTCGTGCCGTTACTCTGAACATCGTACTCTTTACGACAGTCCGGCCGCCAAAGTTTATCCCGATGGTTTTCATTCCCGACACATTTAGAACTTCCTGCCTTTCCTTGAAAGGTGAAATTTCTCTCTGTTCAATGATTGATTTTGCCAGGGATTCTGTCATGTCCGGATGCAGCATGACAAGGACAGGAATTTCTGCAGTATTTATATTTATTTTAATCTCACTATCCCCATGTATCTTACTATTTCCATGCACTGTCAGATAAGGACTGATAGTATTGTACACCCTGTCATCAATACCGGTAATTAATTTTAACTCATCAAGAGACCAGAGATAAGCATTTTTTGCAAGGTCTTCAGAGTCGAACAGCCTTGGTTCACTGTCGGGGTCTATCCAGTCCGCTATTGTGTCAGTCAGGTTGGGGTTAATATTAAGGTATTCAAAGAGCTTTTTCAAGGCAGGATAGGCATCCGGGGCTGTTTTACCATTATCCATGATAATGTTGTTGATATTAAACTTTGAATTTTCGTCTGTGATTCTTACGAGCAGGCTGACACCTGGACCGAAATTTTCCCACGGGGGGAGTACAAGTTCCCGCTGATCGGTATAGGGTTCTTTATTGACCGACTCGACGAGCTCCGCGCTCAGTGCATGTCCTGACCGTGCAATATAGGACGCACGCTGAGCAGCTCCCCAGTTGGACATGGAAGAAGTTTCAATATAGACATCATAGACGAAGTCCACCACAAGTCCGGTGAGGATTGTGATGAGCAAAAGAGTGATGATCAAAGCTGACCCTTTGCTGTCTAATACCTTTCGTGACATGTCTCTCTCTCCGGTTCTCAGCACTATAATTGCGCACCGATTCTCGGCCTGGCATATTCAGTAAGCGTTACCATGGTGCCGTTATCGTCAAACTCTATGCTTATCCTGACGATTTCGGGCAACTTTCCCGTTTTTTCCGTGTCCCATGTCCTGACCCATTTATTGTTAAAACGGGTTTCAACGGTAAAGCTTTCAATTCCTTCAATGATTTCTGTTTCATATTTTTTTGACAGAAGAACGGCAGGTGATTCCGCTTTCAGAAGAACAAGTTTTTCGTCAGACTCTTTTACAGAGTAGGATACCGCGTTCAGACTGTTTCGCTTAAAAGAGAAGGCCGTCATTTCTAAAGAAGATGTGCTTTTACCAAAAATATCACGGTCTTTTATCACAAAACCCGCTTTCAACTCTTTTTCTTTATCAGAACGGGGATTTATGACGAAGGCACTTTCAATTTCACGCCGCATAATATCAAGGGCTGTCCTTGTTTCCTGGTATTTCAGTGAAATGCTCTCAAATCGTTCAACGGCACGCTGCACTGAAAAAAAGGAACTGTAGAGCGCGCCGAGAACTATTGTGAGAAGTGCAAGGCTGATGAGTACTTCGATAAGCGTAAACCCCGAAGGTGCGTCCCCGGTTCTCCCATTGAGATGGAGCATGTCCAGCCGAAATTTTTTCACCGTGCGCTGCCGGACTTTCTTTTTATGACCAGTTCATTTAAAACAACCTGCCTGCCGGAGCCTGTTACTATCGTTCTCAGTTCCACAAGACTGGAATCTTTTATCGGTGAAGCAGTGTTTTTATATTGAATGCCCGCTGACACAGTCCCTTCAGAGTTCCGGGGCGTCTCTTCCAGTTCATGCATTTTCTCCTTAGCGATCTGGTACATACGGGTAAGGGCCGTATTGTCGTACATTATGTTTGTATGGTAGTTGACAGTGTGGATTATGACGGTGAGTGAGATGCCGATAATCGCGAGGGCGATCATGATTTCGAGCAGTGTGAATCCCTTGTGTTTGTATGGTCCCATGTCCGGTGTTTGCCCTGCGTTAAAGTTTATATCCTTCATGTATTTTTGCCCTGCCGCTCAGGTGACTGAAGGTAACCGTGTATTCAAGGTCATCTTTTGCAAGGTGCAGGGTTATTGGTTCTTCAGGTCCAACGGGTCCGAATTTCATTTCTACTTCGCCAATAGAAACTTCCCCGAGCGACGGGATAATTATATCTTTAAAGACAACACCGTCTTTCATTACGAAATTTCTTGATTCCCTTTCGCTTTCAAAACCCCATGAGTTCATCGAGAGGTCTATTTTCAATGAGTAAACCCGCTTTTTACCTGCCGCTTCGTCATACACATATCGAAGGGTATTGCCGATCCGCTTTGCCTCCGATCTTAATGCGCGCTTGCCGGTATCCCAGAGGTTCGGCATGACAAGGGCTGCGGTGAGGGAGATAATGAATATGACAACGATTAATTCTATCAGGGTAAACGCGCGCGGTGAAGAAACAGAATACGGGTACTTACTGTTCCTGATTTCAGTCGTGCTCATATGTTCCAGTTAATGATGTCGGCATTGTATTTTTCTCCCCCCGGTTTTCCGTCGGCGCCATAGGAGATGATGTCATAGTCTCCCAGTTCACCGGGAGATATGTATATATATGGATAACCCCAGGGGTCGGAGGGAAGGTTTCTTTTTTCCAGATATCCTCCCTCCCTGTAATTTTCGGGGATTTGACCTTCATCGGGCGGTGAGAGTAATGCTTTAAGCCCCTGTTCCGTTGATGGATAAAAACCGTTATCTGTCCTGAATAACCTGAGCGCAGTTTCAAAATTCTTTATCTGAATTTCTGCCCTGGTGACTCTCGCCTCATCGGTCCTGCTGATAAGCCGGGGTGCAACAAGGGCTGCAAGGATACCGATGATGACAAGGACCACCATAAGTTCTATAAGTGAAAAACCGGATACAGCAGGAAGCGTTTGTATTGTATTCTTTTTCCTCTGCACTTTTGCACTTTTGTTCTTTTGCACTTTTGTTCTGTCTCACATTCTTTATTGCTTATTTACTAATACTTAGTCTAGAATACACACTCTCTTATTATCAATAAGGTTGAAGGGTCATACAGCACAGTCCCGCCGAAGTGTTATTTTCATGTCATGGAGGCAGTGTTCCCGGGGCGGATGATAAATACTCCTTCCCGTTTCCGCTCTTCAGGTATCATTTCTCAAATTCAATGATATATACTCCCTAATGCAGATAATTTGAATGGGAATCAGAAAGGAATCAGAAAACAGATGGAATCATTTGAAAGCTTAGGATTGTCAGAAAGCACATTAAAAACATTAAAGCGCAAAGGCTATGAAGAGCCCACATCAATACAGGCAAAGACGATCCCGGTCATACTTGAAGGGAAAAGGGATATTGTGGGGCAGGCGCAGACAGGCACGGGAAAGACGGCGGCATTCGGTCTCCCGATTGTGGAGCTACTGAGCGGAAAATCGAAAGCAGTGCAGGCGCTGGTACTCACCCCTACTCGGGAACTGGCCATTCAGGTCGCGGAAGAAATTAATTCGTTAAAAGGCAGCAAGAAACTGAGCATCGTCCCCATTTACGGCGGGCAGTCTATAGACCAGCAGCTCAGGAGTCTCAGGAAAGGAATTGATGTTGTTGTCGGCACTCCCGGCAGAGTCATTGACCATCTTGAGCGGCGGTCACTAATACTGGACTCAATTTCATTTCTCGTTCTCGATGAGGCCGATGAAATGCTGAACATGGGCTTTATAGATGAAGTGAAGAAAATTCTCGATCGAACGAACCCAGACAAACGGACAATGCTCTTTTCTGCGACCATGCCGAAAGAAATAATGGCCATAGCCCGGAAGTATATGGGCGAGTATGATGTATTTGAAGTGCAGAAGGGACAGCTTACGGTCAGTCTGACGGACCAGATCTATTTTGAAGTATCCCCTTCTGATAAGTTTGAGGCCCTCTGCAGAATCATCGACATCGAAGAGGAGTTCTACGGACTTGTATTCTGCAGGACCAAGAATGATGTTGATACTATTGCCAACCGCTTGATTGAAAGGGGGTATGATGCCGACGGCCTGCACGGGGACCTGTCCCAGGGCCAGAGAGAAAAGATTTTAAGTAAATTCAAAAGGAGAATGATCAACATACTTGTAGCGACTGATGTGGCGGCACGCGGAATTGATGTGAATGATTTGACCCATGTTATTAATTTTGCCCTTCCCCAGGATCCGGAGTCCTACGTCCACAGGATCGGCCGGACAGGCCGCGCGGGAAAGGAGGGGACAGCCATTACGTTTATAACACCCTCTGAGTACAGGAAGCTGCAGTATATCAAGAGAAGCGCGAAAACGGACATTCGTAAAGCAAAGATACCGAGGGTCAAAGAAGTTATTAAAGCAAAAAAACAACGAATTAAATCTGATCTTTCCGCAATTATCAAGTCTGATCTACAGGAAGAGTACCTCAAGATGTCGAGGGGATTTCTTGAGAAATATCCTGCAGAGGAAGTTGTGTCGGCGCTCCTTCAATACTCTTTTCAGGACGAGCTCGACGCGAGCAGTTATACTGAAATTGCAGAAGCCGTTGTTGACAAAACAGGCACGACGCGGCTCTTTGTGGCCCAGGGAAAAAAGGACGGCCTGACCCCGAGAAGGCTGATCAGTTTTATCAAGGAAAAATGCGACATAAGGACTGAAAAAATCAAACTGATCCAGATCCTCGACAAGTTCTCATTTGTAACACTGCCTTTTAACGAAGCGGAAGTACTCCTCTCTCATTTCAAGAAAAGGAAAAAAGGGTCTGCACCGCTTGTATCAGAGGCAAAGATGAGGAAAAAGAAATAATTCCTTTTACTTCTGCCCCACCGGCAGTTCAATAATAAACTGGCTCCCCTTCGGTTCGTTGTCCTGCACCCGGATATATCCCCTGTGCTTGGATATGATGCTGTTCACAATGGCGAGGCCGAGGCCCGTGCCTTCTTTTTTGGTTGAAAAGTAGGGGAAGAAGAGCTTGTCCCTGTCTTCTTCCTTTATCCCCGATCCGTTATCTTTGACTTCTATCCGTATGAGATCAAGGGCGGGGTTGTAGAGAGCATTCAGCCAGATATTCTCAGTCTTTGCCTGGATGGCATTGTCCATGAGATTTATGAGGGCCATCTTTATCTGTTTTCTGTCCACTTCGATCTCGGGTATGCCGGTGCTCAGATCGGGAATGACGTTTACTTCCTTTAGATTGCTGTACAGCTCAACCACTTCTTCAATTACTGAACTGATCTTTGTAGGTTCAAGGGTGATCTTCGGCATTTTGCCGAACCGTGAAAATTCATCCACCAGTGACCTGAGGCTGTTCACTTCCTGTACGATTGTCTTTGTAGAACGGACCAGGACGTCTCCGAAATCTTCGGCTTTGTCATTCCATTTTTTTGCAAGGCGTTCAGCGGAAAGCCTGATCGGGGTCAGGGGGTTCTTTATCTCATGGGCGATCCTCTTTGCCACTTCCTGCCACGCCAGGGCCCTTTGTGCCATGATAATCTCTGTCAGGTTGTCGAACACGGCAAGGGTACCGACAAATTTATCGGAAGAGTCTTTGATGATCGTCGTGTATACCCTCAGGTCCATGGGGCGCCCGTTCAGATAGGTATGTATCTCTTTTTCGATTGCACCAACCCCCTTTTTGATGAGATATCTGACCATGGAACTGAGGTCTTCGGAATTGAACTTCTCCAGAAGTTCCCTGTAACTGCTTCCTTCTATGGCACTGCGGTCTACATTCAACAGTGAGCAGGCTGCGTTGTTTATTGTCACTATTCTTCCGGAGCGGTCGAAAAAGATAACACCCGTATTAATACTTTCAAGGATTGACTCCATGCTGAGCCTTCTGCGGTCTGATTCCTGATATGCCTGTTCAAGAGACTGTTTTCCGTCCTGCAAGTCATCAAGCATTTTATTGAACGAGTCGATCAGCAGGCCTATTTCATCATCTCTGGTGATGTTGATTCTGAAATCCATATTTCCGTGTGCCACCGTTTCAGTCGCTTCTGCAAGGGATTGAATGGGGACGGTTATCCCTTTGGCTATACGTATGGAAACCCAGAGGGCGAGAAAGATGATCAATAATGCGGCTATGGTGAGCATTAAAAAATACAGGAATCTCACGGGGTTCTGCTGCATTTTGATCTGGATGTATTCATTAAATGCCTTCTGGATGGATTCCATTTTTATGACCACATCCTGGGGAATGATCGTTTCAACAACTACAACCCCGGTAATCCTGTCCCCCTCCATAACCGGTGAAGCGGCCCTGATAATATCGCCCTTCTCTGTCGATACAATGTCAGTTCCTGCACGTTCATTGAAGGCTTCATCAACGAGAGTTGAACCGTCAGGTTTTTTGAGCAGATAGCTCTTAAAGCTCTCTGGCACTGTGTCGGACCGCATGCCGCTGAGCAGCAGTCTTTTGTTTGATGCAAGAAAACGGGCGTAGTTTTTAGCGTTCTGCCGTTCCTTAAAGTAGAGCGTCCGGGCTATGTCCATTGATTCGTAAATCGGTTTCTGGACCTCAAGTGAAAACCATGTGTCGATAGAGTTGTTGATCAACTGGTTGGAAAGAAAAAAGAGCAGGACAGACGGGATGAGGATGAGCCCGAGGAAGGAAGCGACCAGTTTCGTCCTGAACTTGGAACCTATCGCCTTGCGTTTTTTTTCAGTATAAAGGTGGAGAAGGTTTCTGCCCACAAAGAAAATCAGCAGCAGCAGGTACAGGACAAGATTAACGATAATGAAGATGAACCCTATTTTGATGAGGAGATGACCGTGCTCGATTCCCAGATTATTTAAGACTACCCCGGTAATAATAATCGCGAGAAAGCTGATAAGGAAGAGTCCGAGAAGTGCTTTTAAATTTTTCATTGATCCTTATCGATGCTGAAATGCTGGGATTCTTTTGCCAGGCTCATTTCCACTTCAGGAATGAAGTGCATGAGAAAACCGAGCAGTGGTAAATGCTCCTGACTCCTGGTATCAGCTACTATCCTAATATAATAATTTCCTGTTTCCAGTTCTTTTACATTCGCAAGATTTACGTTGTTCACATTAAATATCCATCCTTTCAGGGATTCATAGTCCCTGAAGAACTTCTCACTCTGAGTGATGCCGTCATTGGATGACGCCCTGTACCGCTCTCTCAGATTGTCATACTTGATTATCTTGGAAATCTTTTTTGACACCATGAACTCGTCAGGCCAGTAATTCCATACCCTGAGCAGTTCAACGGTGAATATGATTTCCTTCTCGACCCCTGAGCGTATGAGTGTTTCGAGCTCTGTGACGTTTTCGATGGAGAGATTAACAATAATATTTTTGTCCACAATATTCATTTTTCCCATGATCTGGGGACTCGCAGCCTCCGTGTGGGGAACCGGAAAAAAAGAGTGTATCAGCAGGGTACAGGTTAATAGAATTCTTCTGTTCATTATTAAATATACATAAAAAATTATTTGATTATACCATAGAGAAAGTATCCATGAGTATAGTTTTCTTCAACATACAATTTGTAACATATTGATAATTAATGTTTATTTGTTGAGTTGCCCCAGGCGCTAGACATTCATTGTTCATCGTGATAGCATATGAAAATTATTGAAGAAGTATTCCCGGATAACTGTCCAATATAAGCAAAATATTTTGCTCAGATGAATGCACATCATGCATGGTGCTGCCCGTTCTCCAGGTTTTATTACATGAGTAAAAAAATATGAAACTGACCATATTTTCCAGGCTTGTTATAGGATACCTGGTGCTCTTTGTTCTTGCAATGACAGTGAGCATTTATGCCATTTCACAGCTTCGGCTATTAGAAAGTGTTACTCGTTCCATTCTTTTTGTTGACAGCCGCCAGATAGAACTGAAGAAAAAACTTTCAGATATTCTGCTGTCAATGATGAGATACGAAAAGAAGTTTATCATCATTAAAGATGAAGGACTATTGAATCAGTTTCTCCTTGTCAGGACTGACTTCGACAGGCAGTTGAAGGAATTACTGTCGCGGGCCGAAACTGATACAGCCCGCAATATTATAAACAGGGTTGAGCTTCAAAACCGGAGATATCAGGAATTGTTCGGTGATGAAGTGACCTATCTGAAGGCCGGAAGAGAGTACAAGCAGGACTATTACAGAAAAGAAAAAGAGTCTGCCGTCAATGAAATAATGAAATCGTTACAGGAACTGGAAGCCTACAGCCAGAGCAACACCTATTCGAAAGTGAAAAGATTAAATGCAGCGGATGTCAATGCCAGCAGGGTAGCTATTCTTATTGGTATTGTGTCTCTCATCTTCGGGATTATTATATCAATCATTATTACTATAAATATTACGAGACCACTCTCTGTTATCAAGAGAAAGACAGGGGATATAGCGAGGGGAGAATTCGGCGATGACCTGAAGATTACATCTCCTCCCGAGATAATGCTGCTGACTGAGTCCTTTAATATGATGTGCAACAAGCTGAAAGAAGTGGATAAAATGAAATCAGACTTTTTCTCCCTTATGTCCCATGAATTGCGGACTCCTCTCACGACCATAAAGGAGGGAACGAACCTGTTTATAGAGAGTCTCGATGAGTTGAGAGCCACGGAAAAACAGAAAAGACTTATGACCATTATCAATGAGGAATGCAATCGCCTGATAATGCTGGTTAATTCACTTCTTGATTTGTCAAAGATGGAAGCGGGGATGATGGAATGTAATTTTCATAATACGGAGCTTGCCCCTCTGATTACGAAGATAGCTGAAGAAATGGAACCCCTGGCTGAAACAAAAAACATTAAACTTGAAGCAGATGTTAACAAGGCCCTTCCGCATATCAAGGTTGATGTGGAGAGGATCCTCCAGGTTCTGAGGAATCTGGTGGGAAATGCTGTGAAGTTCACTCCCGATAATGGACATGTCAGAATATTCGCCGGTCCTGACGATCAGGGTGTCAAAATCTCAGTTTCTGATACAGGTTCAGGCATATCGAAAGAAAAAGTTGATATGATTTTCGATAAATATCATCAGGCCGCGCTTTCCGGATCCAATAAGATGAAGGGAACGGGGCTGGGCCTGTCTATTGTCAGGCAGATAATTAATGCTCACGGAGGCAGAGTTTGGGTAGAAAGTACATCATCGCAGGGAAGTACTTTTTCATTTTTGTTGCCTGTCTGATCGTTGTATCTATTTCAGGCTGTGCAACGTTAAAGGAAATTGACAAGAGGAGGGTCGCCCGTTCAAGCTTAGTGGAGGGTGAGAGGTACTTTGAAGAGGGCCTCCTTGACAAAGCCCTTGCAGAGAACGAGCGTGTCCTGCTGCTATTCCCCGAAGAGCCCCCGGGAGATGAAGCGCTATTCAATATTGGACTTATTTATGCCCATTATGATAATCAGGGGAAAAATTATGAACAGGCCCGGGGCACATTTGATGAACTTGTAAAAAAATATCCTGAAAGCCCTTTGGTTGAGAGGGCCGAGATATGGTCGAGAGTCCTTGATACCCTCAGGCAGGCGGAAGAGCGGAAGACGGAAAAGGAAAGAGAGACAGAGAAGCTGAAAAAACAGATATCAGCCCTGGATCATCTGCTTTCGGGTAAAAAATTTTCTACCGGAGGACACTTTAAGAAAGCCATTGAAGAGAACAGAACGGCCCTTGAAACGACAGGCGGAGGACCCCGGGGGGATGATGCTCTGTTTCATCTCGGGCTGATCTATGCCCATCATGAAAACCCCGATAAGAATTTCAGGAAATCTGCAGAGTTTTTCAGGAGAGTCGTGGAGGAGCATCCCGGGAGTCACCTGCTTGAGGAGGCAAAAATCTGGCTCGGGCTCCTCAATATTATAGAAAAATCGAAGCAGGTTGATATCGAGATCGAAAAAAAGAAAAAGGAGTTAACAAGATAAGAGATATGTCCACAGGAAAAATATTAGTAGTAGATGACGACAGTAATCTTCTTGAGGTAATACGGATGAGACTCGAAACGGGCAAATACGAAGTTGTCACTGCCCTGAAAGAGGAAGACGCTATGGCGTCTGTCAGGGAACAGTTGTTTGATGTGTCTGTTATAGACCTGCAGTTATCTAATATGGATGGAATAACACTGATGGAAGATGTCCACAGGATAAACCCCGAAATGCCGGTCATCATACTCACTGCCCACGGAAGCATAGAAAGTGCCGTTGAAGCCATGCAGAGGGGGGCACACAGTTATCTGACCAAACCTTTTGAGCATACGGAGCTGCTGCTTCAGATCAATAATGCAATGGAGAGCAAGAGGCTTGCCCTGGAGGTGAAACGCCTTCAGCGCCTCGTGGAAGAGAAATACGATTTTGGAAATATCGTTTCAAAAAGCGGAAAAATGCAGATGGTCCTTGATCTTGTAACACGAATAGCCGGGACGGATTCGACGGTATACATTCATGGTGAAAGCGGTACGGGGAAGGAGTTAATTGCGAAAGCGATTCATGTGGGGAGCGGACGAAAAGATAAACCCTTTGTGGCAATAAACTGTGCTGCCATTCCGGACACCCTGCTCGAAAGTGAGCTTTTTGGATATGAAAAAGGAGCTTTCACAGGTGCAATGCAGAGTTCAAAGGGACTCTTCACACAGGCCCATGAAGGGACCATTTTTCTCGATGAAATAGGCGATATGCCCCTGACGCTGCAGAGCAAGATACTCCGTATTCTGCAGGAACGCCAGTTCTACCCCCTTGGCAGCAAGCAGCCGATTGAAGTTGATGTGAGGGTGATCGTAGCGACCAACAAGGATCTCCAGGAAGAGGTGAAGGCAGGCAATTTCAGGGAAGACCTGTTCTACAGAATCCATGTGATCCCCGTAAAACTGCCCCCCCTTAGAGAACGGAAAGAGGATATCCCTGTGCTGGTTGATCATTTTCTGGAGGAGTTTAACCGGAAGATGAAAATAAAGGTGAAGGGCCTTGCCCCGCAGGCAATGCAAAAGCTCATGCTTCATGGGTGGCCTGGAAATGTCAGAGAATTGAAGAATATGATTGAATTTGCGATGGCCATGACCCGAAAAGATGTGATTACGGAAGATCTTATTCTTCAGACCAATAATGAGTCTAAAAACGGACTGAAATCTTTCAAAGAGGCCAAGTCTGACTTTGAAAAAGAATATATTCTCAACCTTCTCAAGCTCACCCATGGCAATGTCAGCAAGGCATCGGAACTTGCCGGTAAATACCGCGCTGATTTCTACCAGCTGCTTAAAAAGTATGATCTGAAGCCGGAAGAGTACAAAAAGAACTGAATTGCGTTGTTTGTGTTTCTCGTGCAGCGCCAAGAACAGGTTATTTTCCAGTGCTTGCCTGTAAGTAATGATTTGTTATATTCTATTACAGCAACAGATTGATGCAGGTGTATAGAAATCCATGCAGTTTTGCTCGTCTCCTCTTTAATCACAAACTGCCGTGAATATTAATATCGTTTAGAATCAAAATGTTAAGTTCACTATAATTGCTGGCATGCCAGTTGCTATCTTACTGTAAGATTATATGTCGGATTAATCACGAACTAACGTATTATCCATCTCTGTTGCAGAAAGAATGGGAAAATCAAAGCTTAAGTATTGTGCATTCGCTGCACCTTCGTTTTAGAGTGGAGAAAAGGATTCCCAGAAATTCAATGGAAATTCGCGCACTATTATCGGTAACTCATCATGGAAGTAATTTTCTTTAATTTTTTATTAAATATACTGAAGGAGTATAAAAAAGTGAAATCTAATAAATGCATTTTTACGGGACTTATCTTACTCTTGTGCACATTCTTATATGCGTCTTCTTCTTTTGCTTGTGGCGAGACTGTTATCCTTTCCTGGGGATCACCTCAAACAAATTCAGATGGAACAAATCTTACTGATCTTGGCGGGTATAAACTGTATTATGGCACCATGTCAAGAAACTACAGCCACTTTATCGATGTAGGGAATTCAACAGCACATCAGTTCGATGATCTGGAACTGGGTCGTACCTACCATTTTGCAGTAACAGCCTACGATAACTCGGGAAATGAAAGTAACTACTCAGAGGAAATCACCAAGGTAGTCAGCGCCGCAACTTTACTGAGGAATGATTTTAGCACAGACACAACGGGAGACTACAGCATAGTAGGAGGGACGGGACAGCTCCTTTATGACGGGGCAGGCAAGCGTTCAAAAATACTTACAGGTGACAATGTTTATGTACTGATTTCACATGATTTGGCACCAGTTGAGAGCGGATCCTTTAGTATGGATTTTTTGCCAACAGTAAAATATCCTGCTGGTGGTTTGATATTTATGAGACTTCAGCAGGATGCAGGAAACTATTATGAAATAAAAAATACTGATGGATATGGCCCCGGGTATATTATGAAGATGGTTGATGGAGTGGAGGTGGACAGAATTGATTTTCTGAACGGATACAGCCAGGGCAGTAATTATAATATAAAAATCAATTTTACCCCCGATGAAACAACAGTCGAGGCGTTCGGAGAGACTCTTGTTCTGAACGCTGATTCAAGCAGTTTTATCGTTAAAAATTTTAATGTTAAAATCACACAGCAGGACGCCTATCTGGATAACATTCTATTTACAGATAATTTTACGAATGTTACAACAGCTTTCCTGAGGAATGATTTTAGCACAGACACAACCGGAGACTATAGCATAATAGGAGGGACGGGACAGTTCCTTTATGACGGGGCAGGCAAGCGTTCAGAAATGCTTACAGGTGACAATGTTTATGTGCGGATTTCACATGATGTGGCACCAGTTGAGAGCGGGTCCTTTCGTGTGGATTTTTTGCCAACAGTAAAATATCCCGCTGGTGGTTTGATATTTATGAGACTTCAGCAGGATGAAAGAAACTATTATGAAATAAACAATACTGATGGATACGGCCCCGGATATATTACGAAGGTGATTGATGGAGTTGAAGTGGACAGAATTGATTTTCTGAACGGATACAGCCAGGGCGTTAACTATCAAATAAGATTCAATTTTAGCCCCGATGAGACAATAATCGAGGCGTTTGGAGAGACTCTTATTCTAGACTCTGATCCAAGCAGTATTCTCGTTGAAAGTTTTAATATTCGAATAGCACAGCAGGATGCCTTTTTTGATAACATTCTGTTTTCCCATTAAAGCAATGTTCCTTACAGGCAGTAGTGTATGTAATATTATCCTTGTCAGAAGACAGGACATATAAGTAGAGCATCGAGCTTCAAGAGTACAATGTTAATACACTCTCATTATGAATAGGTTGCTTTTGATAGTACAGGAATCTTTGAAAATCCTGGAAAGAATGTTTTTCAAGAGTTATTATAGTACATTATCCAGGAAAAGGATAAATTGATTCTCAAGGAGGACCGATGATTCCCGGGCTAAAATATAATGAACAGGGACTGATTCCTGCTGTTATACAGGATGTCAACAGTGGTGAAGTATTGATGATGGCTTATATGAATGCGGCCTCACTCGAAAAGACTGTTGAATTGGGAAAGACATGTTTCTGGAGCCGTTCAAGGCAGGAATTCTGGACGAAGGGAGAAACGTCGGGGAATGTGCAGCTGGTCAGGGAAATACTCTACGATTGCGACGAAGACACTTTACTTATTAAAGTTGAACAGAAAGGGTCAGGTGCCTGCCATACGGGAAAAAGGACCTGCTTTTACAGGAAGATAGAATCAGCGGGTGCGTGAGAGAGAGAGGCCGTATTAAAGCAGAGAGAAATTGTTGAATTTCGAACGTTATTTTCTCCAACTTCTCTACTTCCGCACTTTTGAACTTTTGTTCTTTTGCACTTTCAGGGGGGGCATGCAGATGAGTCTGGGACAAAAAGGTGAGAGGCTCGCAGTTAAATTTCTGCGGAAAAAGGGCTACCGGATAAAAGAGAAGAATTTTAAAACAGGGTTCGGCGAAATCGATGTTATAGCCTATGATATGGACACCCTTGTTTTCGTTGAAGTTAAAACACGAGAGACTCTGACCTTTGGACAACCCTTTGAAGCAGTGAACAGGAGTAAAATACGAAAAATAGCAAAAGTTGCGATGTTCTATTTATCAAAGCTCAGTGAAGTTCCGCCCTGCAGGTTTGATGTTGTCAGTATTCAATATAAAGAGGGCAGTGCTGACTGTGAGTTAATAAAGGATGCCTTTGAAGTGTAGGTGAGGACAGGTCTCCATGTTAACAGGGCGTCCTGTGCTGTTTCTCCTGAGACACCGATGACGATATTTTACTGGATGTGCTATTATTAATACTTGAATTTTTTGGACGGGGCGTAGCGCAGTCCGGTAGCGCACTGCGTTCGGGACGCAGGGGTCGGAGGTTCAAATCCTCTCGCCCCGACCAGTTTTCAACAGATCCGATTCCCGCTTAATCGGCAGTTCATGACACACGGTCCCGTCCCTCATCTTTTGCACGATAGAGGGAATTGTCAGCAAACTTTATCAATCCGTCATAGGTGTCTGCCTGCTCAGGGAATGCGGCGACTCCCAGAGAGATTGTCAATGAGCCTATATGCCGGCCGTCGTAGCTGATTTCCATTTCCTTTACCTGAATCCTCAGTTTCTCAGCAAGTGACAGTGTGTCCTTGTATGAACTGTCAGGCAGTACAAACAGAAATTCTTCCCCGCCGTAGCGGCAGCAGATGTCACCCTTTCTGACATGGGATTTTAACAGGGCAGCTACATTATTAAGGGCGTGATCCCCCGCATGATGACCGAACTGATCATTGATTGACTTGAAATGGTCGATGTCAAGAAGAATCAGTCCAATCGCTCTGTCATCTCTTCGTGCCCTGTGTATTTCCTGTTCGAGATATTCCTGCATGTAACGCCTGTTATAAAGACCTGTGAGCGGATCCTGGATAGCCATTACGTGAAGCTTTGCCTGCATGCGAACATTCGACAGGGCAAGTGCAATATGTTCCGCTACCGTTCTGCCAAGCTCAAGGAGAGACTCCAGGGGATTCGGCATCTGTTGATTCCTGTTCTGATCATATGCACTGTGCACCTCCAGATGAAGCATCCCGAGCTGTGTCTGGCTCGTTGCAATGGGAATGCATAAAAAATCACGGCCCGGTCTCTCATCTTCTTTTATATGAGCACAATAGAGAGTAGACTTTCCCGCACGAAGCTCATGGGACTGTCCCTTTTTCAGTGCCCAGCAGTCGTTCACCGTGAACAGGTCATGGGAAGATGAAATTGCACCCCAGGAATAAACTCTCGAAAGGGTTACTTCGTCGCTGCCATGTATATAAACGGCGCCCGCGTCAACAGGGAAGAGGCTTACCATGTTTTCCGAAACGATCCGGATGACTTCGCTTTCGCTTTGGCATACCTGGAAAAATTCAGCCATTAAACCAATTGCTGTCAGCTGCTCTTCCCGTCTTGTTAACTTTGTCACCATATCCTTGAGCTGAAGGTTCGATTCATTCAGGGACTCTAATGCCCATTTCCGCTCCGAGATATCACGAAGCGAGACCAGCAGTGCGCCTTTCCCTTCCCATTCAGTATCGACAACGAGCATTTCAACAATTATTTTGTGCTCTCCACGAGAAGGTATTTCAAACTCTTTTTTCTCCCCTTTCAAGACAGGGAATGGGAATTTTTCTCCCTTCAGAGATGATGCTGTTGCATGAAGCAGCACTTCCGCCGCCGGATTCATGAACCGGATGACCTTATCAATATCAAGGACGATCAACGCATCTGCAAAGTTAATCAGGCTTTTGAACGTCGCCTGGAGCTGGATTTCATTCAGCTTCAGCTCGGCAGCCTGTTTTTTCAGGTCTTCTGCAATCTTTTCATTCGTCCATTTGAATTTCTCCAGCCCCGCTTTCATCTGGGCAAATGCATCCAGAGTTTTCTGGACTTCCTTTATAGGACTCTTCTTGTCGAACGTTGTTTCCAGGTCATAGCCTTTAATGGCCATCGCCTCTGACTGAAGTGCCTCCATCGGTTTCGAGATGCTTCGGGCGATCACGAGTCCGATAAGACTGGAGATGAGGGCAATACCCAGGCCTATAAAGATGTTGAACAACCTGTTGCGTTTAATCGGTCCCAGATAATCATCTTCAGGCAGGTATATTCCGATAAACCATGGCCACTGCTTGTCCGTGAAAGGAGCAAACATGACATGATAATTCTTGTTTTCATGGCTGAATGCAGAAAAGACAGGATCCATGAAATTAAAATCAGCCACGAGACCAAGCGTTGAGTCATAGGCTTTACGGGTGAGAGCATCGTCAAGTTCCGATATTTTCGTTAAACGAAACTCTCCGCTCCCTTCATTCAGGGGGTATCTGATCTTTGTCTGATCAGGGAAAGCAATAACATCTTTATTTTTATTCACGATAAAGGCCTGTCCATTCTTGCCTACCTTCAGTTTGGACAGGAATATTGATATATCGTCAATTTCTATATCTACCCCGACGATTCCCTTTATATCACCTGTGCTCAGGTACACAGGACTTGCTGTTGTTATGCCCGGTTTTTGGGAGGTGAAAAAGATATAGGGATCAGTCCAGATGAGTTTTCGCTCTTCATTGGCCCTGATATACCATGGCCGTTTCCTCGGGTCATAGGGATCATCGCGGTCGATATCCCGGTACAGCTCTTTTTGAAGGGAATCACGCCAGATCAATTCCACTGTTCGCGTGCCGTTGCTGACAGTAATGAATTTTGTCCTGAATCCCCCTTCGACCTTGGCATCACTTTTCATTACATAGATAAATTCTCCCCGGGGGTTACCGTAATAAATGCCGGCAATCTGGGAGTGAAGGGCGAGCTGCTCCGTGAAATAACGTTCAAGCGAGATCCTGTCCTCACTGCTGACGACCTGACTGTCAGCGAGTCGCTCAGTCAGTTTTACTGCATCGTGGGCAGGTACCAGATAGTTTTGTGACTGCTGAATGGTCATCATGGAAATGTTTTCCATGATATCCCGGGCATGGTCCTGCAAAACTTTTTCTGATGTTATGTACGAAGATGCGAGTACGGTTATGATTGATATCAGTATGAGACCTAAAAAACCGCCAAGCAGGACCGCCTTTATCGGTAATTTCATATGAGAAGTTCTCTCCTATCAGAACAATGAGTCAGCTCTTGCAAATAATAAAGTATATTATATTACTAACTGCCAATTTATAGGAACCCACAGCTGTGTCAAGGGCGAAAAAATTTGGATGATACGCAGACAATGCAATTAAATCCCTTTAAAGGAGGGGTGAATTCTTTTACTCCCTTGAGGTTGAATCCCATTCCTCCTGTAGATGAGATGGAGTTGCCTTCACGCATCAAAAAAACTATAATATGAACCTGTCTTTTTAGCTGTAGGCTTAGTTCTGACATCATAGCGATTATAAGCCCCCTTAGCTCAGGTGGATAGAGCACAGGTTTCCTAAATCTATAAGAGCGTAAAACCGTAAGGTAGCTTCTGGGCTGAGAAAAATATCTATGAGTGTGAAATACAGTGCTAAATGGGCGTCCTGTATTGTCCTTATATACCTATTGATTCTGTCTATTCCGATATATTCTGCTACAATTTTGCTACAGTCGGAATTTGAATGAATAAAGAGGTTTGGGGTAGTACTGATTTTTTGGGCTTGGGCATTCAGGCCGCTTTTTATTGATAAACGCCATATGACTCTGATCTGTACCAACAGTAAACTAACAGTGCATGGGCAGAAAAACCTGATACAATAAATGTCTCGTGGGGATTCGTCCCCCACACGCTACTATCTCATGAGACCGCGGAGATTTAAATAAAGGAATTAGCGGTAGTAGTGTCACTGTGAAGCTGGTTCCATACCGTCACTTCGCCAGCATCAGGTGCCACAATGACCATATCATATTTCATAGGGAATATATCACGAGGTCTGTCCCTCTCCGGCAATGCACTTTCGAGACCGCATTCTTCAGACATGAGTCCGTATTTCCCTTTTAAACCGCCGACAACGCCGGGCCTTAATTTTTTTGCGTCCTGAAGCATAAAGCACGTTCCGTCAGGGGTAAACCCGATAACGCAGTTCGGCCCGTCTATGCAGAGCGGTCTTAATGACTTCTTAAGGAAGCTTACGGCTTCGCTGTCTGACCGCGTATCGATCTCCGACTGTTTCAGCGGAGTCACAATGTCTTTATAATATGGAAGCGGATAGCCGAGCTGTTTGCATACATAATGCAGGATATGACAGAAGACCTCACTGTCACTGTTATAACCAATGTACCCCCGAAAGCCCCTGCCTGAAAGGAAATCTCTGATCGGGAGAAAGGCCGTGTTCTCACCGTTTGTCATGGTGCTGTACCCCTGGATAAAGAAGGGATGGCAGGCGTATAAATCGATTGCGTAATTTGTATTCTGCCTTCCCTGAGCAAAGATTATTTTTGCCTTTAACGATGAATT
>CALZGI010000095.1 GCA_945786855.1 Thermodesulfovibrionia bacterium
CTGCTTTTTTGAGCTCAAAGCTGTCGGTCCACCAGATTGGGCTTCCTGACATGCTCTTTGCTGCAAAGCTCATGGAAATAATGCCCCCGGAGATCTGCCTCATCGGTATCCAGCCGAAGTCGATGGAAACGACAACAGAGATGACGGATATTGTGGCTGACAAAATGGGGGCGCTCATTAATGTTGTTATTGAAAAATTAAAGACATGGGGTGTTGAGGCGGTTCCCAAAAACACGTCCGCTCTGTAACATGCCGGACCTATTTTAAACTTCCGTATTTTCTCAGACGACATTGTCCGTTCAATAAGGGAATTGTACTGCCCTGTAAACAGTATTCTAAATATCCGCCGATTGAACTTCCCTTTTGTGTGCTACAAGGAAATAATGCAAACAAAGGGCTTTAAACAGGTCAATTCGTCTGGCCCGCGCTTCAATATTCAAATAAATGTTATCCAGGATGCTGATGATTCCGTCGGGCAGAAACGTACGCCTTCGAAGGTCTGAAGTATAAAGCCCGCTAAAGGGTGGAATAAATTCTAACCCTAAACTCCGCATGGGGACGAGATCCATGTCCTCAACAAGTTCAGAGAGCTGTTGGGGCGTAAACCACCGAATTTTTCCTTTGGGGAAAAGCCCGACGAGTCGCATTAAGTAATGCCCGGTCCGCCAGTGAAAGGCGTATTTATTCGGAGTATTAATATAGAGCGTACCCCCCGGCTTTAACACTCTCGCCAATTCACTTACTGCCTTCGATCTCTCATCATCGGGCACATGGTCAATGACAGCCAGACATACAACAGCATCAAACATACTATCCGGGTAGGGAATATCAAGCACAGAATCTACTGTAAGTTTTTCAGCCTTGAGACCTTCTCTTTTAAGCCGCTGTTCCGCAGCCTGAACCATTTTCCCGGCATAATCGAAGGCCCATACCCTGGCACCCTTCAATAACATCAACCGTGTATAATCACCGTTTCCGCAACCCGCATCGAGGACATGAGCATTCTCCTTAATTTGACAGAATTCTTCCCAGTGTGTTTCCCGTGTCTTTCGAATAATTGACCATTCATCTGACTCTTTGCGGCTGTCAATAAGGCCAGCGTACCAGTCCCAGTCTTTATCGAATTCACTCATACGATTGCGTTGATCAGTCTTTTACTGTAAAATTTTTCATCATAAAAATAATCTTTCATGTAATTGAACTCATAACAAAGCATTCATAAATGAGCATAATTCACTTACATGAAGAGCTATCCTGCGCACTTATATTCATAGGTCATATTTTGAAAGTATTCAGGTCCGACCTCACGATACCAGGAGTCACAGACATTGCATATTTTCATTTCTTCTGTTTTACCGTCCAGGTGCATTTGACGTCTATCGTAATAATCACTGCTATCCCATATTTCTCTCAGAGAACTGGTATTCATGTCCCCCATGGTCACCTGTCCGTCAAACATTGCATCACAGGTTGCTACTCTGCCATCTGACAAAATATTGACCTTGTTCCACAGTTTGAGGCAGGGCACTCTCTCTTCAGGAACCGTATAGGTAGCGTGTTCATCACTTTCATGTCCTCCCCACTTTTCAAAAGGAAAAGAAAGAACAAAATCCGGCGGTATCAGGATCTTTTTCCAGTATTCTGCAAATTCCTTTAACTCATGTTGAGTTCCTGTTAACCTTCTCACATTTATACAGGTAATTGGACGCTCCTGATTCCCGGTATATTTCATTCTGAAAAATTCATGAGCATTCTTTATTATATTTTCAGGATTACCGCCCGGGCGTAACCGCCTGAACGTTTCAGGATCCAGGCTGTCAATAGATATCTCAAATCTGAATAAATTGCTTGCCAGGATTTTTTCGGCATTTTCCAGCGAAAGCAGTATTCCATTTGTAGACATCCCGCAATAAGGCAATTTATTCGATGCATAGTCAATCAGCTCAAAAATTTGCGGATGCATCAATGGCTCGCCCATATAATGGAGCCAGACCCGCACGTCATAGTTTGACAATTCATCAACGATCTTTTTAAACAGATCAGGCTGCATAAACCCCTTCTTTCGGGTAATGTCTTTTTGGGGACATCCCAAACAGACCAGGTTGCAATAACTGCTTGTTTCAATTTGAATGACCTTGGGGAACCCTTTAGAAAGCTCTATTGGTCTCTTTCCGATTTTGAATTTAATATTATCCTCTGTCTCCTCGATTTCCGTCGCCGGCAGTTTGTTCATTAATTGATGCAATTGGTTGCTCATATAGGTATACTCTCGCCTCCCTGTTTAGTATAAATCAATGGATTTTTTTAGCGTTTTTTCATATCCTGAGTACTGGTCCGCCAGTCCTTCTGTTGTGTTGAGCCTGAAAAAAATGTTTTATGTTTCTTTTTTAATCCCAGTGAGCTATAAACCGCATCGATTACCAGATCTACCTGGTCCTGAGTCATTTCAACCCACAGGGGGAGACGTATTAATCTTTCACTTGTCCTGATCGTATTCGGAAGTTCTCCTGCCGTCCTCCCATATTTTTTTCCGGCCACCGAGTTGTGCAGAGGGACATAATGAAAAGCAGTCTGGATCCCCGTTTCTTTTAAATCATTTATCAACCTCGATCTCGTACGTGCATCATTGAGGACGAGAAAATACATATGTCCGTTATGGAGACATGCATCGGGTACTACCGGCCTGAATACAATTCCTTTCACCTCCAACTCTAAAAATCCCCGGTGGTATTGCTCCCAAATTTGCATTCTTTTTTCCGTTATGTTTTCAGCATCTTCAAGTTGTGCCCACAGAAATGCGGCACTGACCTCACTTGGTAAATATGACGACCCCACATCCACCCAGCTGTACTTGTCTACTTCTCCCCTGAAGAAGGCGCTTCGATTTGTTCCCTTTTCACGAATTACTTCAGCTCTTTCTATCCATTTGGGTTCATTTATCATTAATGCCCCGCCTTCTCCGCAGCTGATATTTTTTGTCTCATGAAAACTCAAAGTTCCCAGATGGCCGATACTCCCTAACGGCCGGTCATTATAGGATGCTACTATACCCTGCGCCGCATCTTCTATTACATAAATATTCTGTTGATAGGCAATTTCCATTATCTTATCCATTTCACAGGCGATTCCTGCATAATGTATTAACACAATGGCCCTGGTCCTGGACGTAATCGCTTCCGTTATTTTCGTTTCATCCAGGTTCATCGTGTCACTGCGAATATCAACGAAAACAGGCACCCCGCCCCTCAAAACAAACGCATTCGCTGTGGTAACAAAAGAGTAGGAGGGCATAATAATTTCGTCACCGGGTTTAATATCAAGCAACAGTGCTGCCATCTCCAGTGCTCCGGTACAGGAATGGGTCAGCAGCGCTTTCCTGCAATAAAGCTGATTTTCCAGCCAGGCGTGGCACGTTTTCGTATATATACCGTCTCCGGAAAGGTGCTTTCTCGAAATTGCAATTTCCATATACCGGAATTCACTCCCCGGAGAGTATGGTTTATTAAATGGAATATATTTATCCATGCTTTGATTGGATTGATAATAGGGGCTATTCATATTAGTCACTCGATGTCTTATATAATCTTTTTTCTTTAGGGAAGTAATATTCAAACAGGTTCGTCGGCACTCTTGCTTCAAAGCCCAGGAATGACCTTCCTTTGCTCCCGAGCCAGGAGAGAACTTCCGGCGTTGCGATTCGCGGGTAATCAAGTCTCTGTTTTATGAACGCCCTGCATGCATATGGAGCAATTGCATAACTGGCTTTTTCAGTCTCGTTTATACCCCCGGCCCTGTAGCATAATGGATGACTGAAGATTGCGTCACCGGCTTTCCTGATCGCTCTGACAGAGTTACTGAAAAACTCTTCCTCGGTGGGAACTCCCTGCATCTTATGAGACCCCGGCAGATAGTAAGTGGCGCCGTTCTCTTCAGTATAATCATCAAGTGCCAGGTTCATCAATAAACCAAGGTAATATCCGTCTATATATGGATACTTTTTTGAAACCCTGTGTATATTTGATACATCAGGTTTATCATTCGGCAAAAATATCGTAGATGTGTATGAATACAGGATACAGTCACTCCCCAGAAAATGAGAGAATATACTCAGCATTTTCTCATTTTCCAGTAATCGTACGAATGCGGGCCCGCGAGTTGTTAAATCAACAATATGATTATACCGCTTACCATCAAGGTGACCGTATTCCTTCGCATCTTCCTCGAGTGCTTCCTGCAACCGGCTTCTCAGGATTTCAACTTCTTCTTTATTGACGATATTCTCGACGATTGAAAAACCCATTTCGTCAATTTCTCTCTGTATTCTCCGTAAATCCATGTTAAATTCAACCTTATTAAAAGTTATATTATCATTCGCAGTTACTGAGCAGTCCGACCCTGTTACTCGAGTACCGCCAGTCCAAAACCTGTCAGACCATAACGGTTGCCGTTATAAAGCATGTATTTTTGCCCTTTGTGATCAAATATGAACGGATATTCTACCGATTCACTGTCCCATCCCGCGTCTGAAACACTTATTCCTGCCTTATCATCCATTCGCTCCCATTCAATGCCATTCTCAGCTTCTGCATAGCCGATCCGGTAGGCAGCACCACGGTAAGAGTACCACATCCGATAGACACCATTTTCTTTCATCACAAAGGGACGGGACAGGGCGTATTCACTTGAATCCTTGAAGTTGATAGCAATCTTTCCTTCTCTTTTCCATTCCAGACCGTCTGTGGACTCAGCATACTTGAGAAGATGATCCATATCTTCCATGGCCGCACCCCACTTAAGGTTTGAACCGTACCACATACGATAGATACCGCCGTCCTCCAATACAAAGGGATAGGAAATACAAAAGGGGTCGACATGATTCAGACCAAGCAGAGGGGCCTGACTGTGTCGAACATAGGTCCCGGTTTCCTTATCAAGCATTGCAAGTCCAATACTGTTTCTGAATGGTACAGTGACACCAAGATTCCACCCCAAGTAATAAAGAAACTTTTGTCCGCCTATAATTCGGATACAGGCAAGGGAAACGCCGCTATCGTCAAAGGTACCAGGTTCTCCGGGCGAGAGGACCGGTTCACTCGCAATTTCCATCACGGGAAAAGGAGGATTCATTTCAATAACCACGTATGCAATATGGGCCCGGTTCTGATCATCACGGCAACTGAAGTATATTCGGAACAGGTCACCTTCCAAATATTCAGCTACCGTGTTGGCCGCATGGCTTTGCATCCAGGGGTACTCCCCGGAGGGATTAAAGACCTGTCCAAGCTTGGTCCATTTCATAGCATTAAAAATTCCTCAGCCGCGAACTCGGGATCCTCGACGGTTCGGTCCCCTTTACGCCATACACAGCCTCTTCCTCGGTATCCTTCAATATAAGAGAGCCGGCACCGATAACACATCGGGGGGCGACAGTAACTCCGTCCCTGAATGTTGCATTGACACCGATAAAACAATAGGGCCCGATTTTAACACTTCCCGATATAACGGCGTGAGAGGCAATAAAGCAGTGGTCTCCAATTACGGAATCGTGCCCGATATGGTTACCGCTCCAGATTATCACATTATTCCCAACCTTCACATAAGGTTGTATTACATTATTTTCAAAAATGAAACAATTATCTCCTATCTCATTTTCACCCCAGAGCGTTGCCCGTGAATTGATATAGGAAATCAATTCGTACCCCTTCTTCTTGCATACTTCGTAAATTTCGGCACGTGCTTTATTCACCCTCTTATAACCCACGGCAACAAACATGGAATATTGGTCAGGAGGATAGCTTTCTTCAATTTTCTCAAAAGGCACAACGTTCAAATTCATGAATTTATCATCAGTGATATATTCTTTGTGGAGCGAAAATGCCGCTACCTCGTAGGGACTGTCTTTCGTCAAATAGGTAAATGCCAGACGTCCGAAATAGCCCGTTCCAAAAATTACTACCCGCTGCTTTTTCTGCCTGCTGCTGATCTCAGTGCTTTCTGTCTTCTGGTCATTCACGAGTTACAAATCCTGACGAATTTAATTGATCTACCGGGCTGTCATCACCGACAGGCCTATCTGTCGTTTGCTGCTGCTTTTGATCACTGACGTGCTGCTCATATATCTTTCTAATAATTGATCTCGGCCTGCTTTTGACCTCCAGGAAGACTTTTGCGAGATAAATTCCGAGAAGTCCTATACTGAATATAGTTAATCCCCCGATAAACCATATAGACACAATCAATGACAGCCACCCCTCCATATAAATACTGAAAAATATTCTCCTGATCACTAACCATGCCGCATAACTTCCCGATAACATGCTAATAATTGCTCCAATGTAAAAAACAAAAACAAGAGGAGTTGAACTGAAAGAAGTCACCGCATCAACCAATTGTGCAATTTTTTTTCGAAATGTGTATGTGCTCCTGCTTTTTGAAAGTTTTGTTACCGATAATGGCACTTGCCTGAATCCCGTGATTGCCCAAAGACCGGGCAAAAATATTTCACTCTCCCTATGGCCCACCAAGCTCTCAACATATTTGTTTGTCATTAATCGCGCAACCAGCTGATTTTTGGGCATCTTAAATCTGCTGATCCCATTTAACAAGTCCCAAAATAGTCCGCCGCTTACCCTTTCAAATAAATCCCCTTTTCTCTTTTGCTGCACCCCATACACCACATCAGCACCTGTTTTTTGTAATTCACTATAGAATTTGCCTAACAATTCCGGCTCCTCCTCAAGATCACAATCTATGAGAAAAACATAGGATCCCCGGGCCATCTCAAGACCTGTCATCATCGCTGCATGATGACCAAAGTTTCTCGAGAGATCAATTACTTTCACTCTGTTGTCTTTTTCCTGCAGGGATACCGCTTTTATGAGAGAATCATCGGGGGATCCATCATTGACGAAAAGGAGCTCGAAATTATCTGTTATTTTCCCGACTTCATCACAGATCCTTCCATAAAAATCATCTATATAAGGAGCTGAACAATAAAGAGTTGTAACTACTGAAAAAAACATAATTATTTATTTCTTAATAGATGGATAAAAAATGAAAGCCCCACAGGTATTCTGTAAAAGAATACTACCATGAAAAGCTCAAGTCGTCAATTAATATGACCCTCAAACCGATAAATAATATTAATCACTTTATAAACCGCTTTTCACCAAGAACATCAAAAACTTTTCATATAATGTATGGCATTCGGCCCTTCATTGAAAATAAGATCAATAATTGAAACTTCATGCCTGAAAGGAGGAAACAATTGTGAATAGGGCTTATAGTTAGAATAGTCCATATAGGCTAGCCTTATCCTTTCAGATTCGAATAATGATTCATCAATATAGCTCCCTGCAGATGGTCCGGTTAAGTATTCATCCGCTTCAGCCTGTTTACACAAGTGCACCAGACGCCCGGTCTTTCCCTCTTTCATCTCATAGTCCATTGACCAGGATATTTTTGTAGAAATATTGAACAGCTCACAAATCGCCTTGATGAATCGGTAATTAACAAAACTCAGATATTTTTCATCAATATTGAGAAACAGTTCTTCGAAATATTCTCTGTACTGAGGAAAATATTTTGCCTTAGAATAATTGAGAAGTATGGTATTCCAGTGTTTGTGCTTCCAGTTGACATCATCAATTTGAGTTTCACAGATTTTCTGATAATATTTACCCTTTGCTTTCACCGGTACTGTTAACCATTTGAGCCCCTGGGGGGTTTTGATTTTATTTCTGTTTCTCCAGTCTCTTCGGGTATACTGCATATCATCAAACAATATAAACTCATCCACTGAATGAATGAGATCAAAATACCCCTTCCACGGGATATAGCATGATTGTACAATTGCGATTTTCTTCCCCATGTCTCTATTCTTCACCCCTGATGATTCAAACCTGTCAGCGCTTCTCAATCAGGTCTCGCAGGAGCGATGACGTCCGTCTTTAATCACCTGTCCCCCTTTCCTCAGTCCTGAATTGTCCCTATGATTTAATGTAGAATGCAACTTACAATGTATTTTTTTTAAATGAGATTCCATCAATCGGTTGACCTGCTCATGGTTCCTTTGCAGTATTCTATTTCAAATAGTCTCCGTGGTACCGGCAGGGCATGTCCATGCAGAATGTCGATTCTATCAATTTCTTTTAAGCTTATGCATTCTCCAGGCATGAAATTCCAGTTTCTGCTTGTAAATATATGAGTAGCACGAAGTTTATGGAAAGCAGGGAATTGCAGATACACGTTTTTTTTATGAGTCTCTGATATCTTTCCAAATTTAACAATGCTTTTCGCTTTCCTGTAACTTACAACTCTATTCTGAAACCTTTCCCCGTAAAGAGGATAATTCCAGTCGCGTTGTCCTAAATTAACTATTGTTGACCCTGGCGGCAGTACGTCTATCATCTTAGGGTAACCATAAAAGATTTGCCTGCTGACATGCATTTCGTTGTAAATGATACCAGCAAAGGCGTAGACCTTTTTAGAAAAGATAAATAGCAGGGAGCTTACCATGCAGAACATAATAATACCTTCAAAAATTTTACGAGCGCCCCCTTTTGTCTGATTAATTGTCCAGGCAACCAGGGGTGCAAAAAATACCAGCGCTCCCAAACAATACCGGGGCTGGCGATCATCCATAATCCACCAGACGAACAGAACAAAAAAACCGCCCCCAAGCAATGATGCATTAAGGATCCATTTTTCGTCCTTTCTTGTTATCACCCCGGCAAGACTCATCAAGCAGGCAATTGGCACAGTCGCAGCAAAAAATGGCCCCAACCGTGACTCCCCCCCGAAGTTGGCGTCCTTGGCGAACCGCCATTCAGTCCATGGATAGATAAACCACTCAAGGGGGGAACGAACATAGTTAAACTGCAATGAATGCATTACCTGAGGCTCTAAATAATCTGGGGCCTTCTCCCATCCAAATAAATCAAGAACTGGCAAGTACACAGGATACAGCGGATTATCAAATAGAACATAATTTCTTACAAGCCAAAAGCCGGACGTAATAAATGTAAACAAGAGGAACACCCCGGCGGGACGGAGTTTTCTCAAATAATTCTCTGTTGACCGATTCGTTTCAGGAGCATTCCAGCTGTTTATAATAATGAAGATAAATAAAATCGCAATACTCATCAAATGGAGACTTTTAAATCCAAAGGAAAGTCCGGCAGCCAATCCAGAGAGAGCAAAATTCATTTGACGATAGTTTGAACGCCTCAACGCAAAGTAGACAGCAATCGATATAAATGTTACGCCTCCCAGATCAGCCTCCAATGAAAATGCTGGGACCACGATAACGGGGACAGTTAAAAAGCCCAATGACGTGAGAACGCACGCAGCCTGGTCAGCTCCGGTCTCACGACTCATGCCGTAGACAGCCAGTACAAAGGGAAGAAGAAATATATAATTCGCAATGGACACAAGATGTTCAGAAGCGAAACCCAGGAGGAATCCTGAATAAATACTCATGTTGACAGGCACCGTATGAGTGGCTGAATTGTCCCATACCTGAAGTGATTGAGACTGAAACATGTGGAGCCCTATAGGGAGATGATAGGCTTTGGCTTCCCAGCCCAGGGGATACCCAAAAACAAGCATCATAGCAATAAATAAAAATGCACAGGTAAAGACAATCACAAGCAGGCGAATGGATCTTCTGTTCAATGAAAATAACCAGGGTATGAATGCTCGGTACTTTACCATGTCTGGGATCAATATGTTGGATGATGACTTCCTTTTAAGCAATAATCCGGCTCCAAGAACAAATAATAATGCCACTATGAAACAATTAATGTAATTGACAACTTTCAGGTCGGTAGCAAGATTGATGTAACCAAGGATGTGTATGCTTCCTAAAAAAAATGTGAAGAAGAAAACAGTAAAAGTGATGAATTTATCAACATTATTTTCATCGTATTCTGATGTAAAAGTGACACATTTAGTCAAGATATGTGCTAAGAGGAGATTAGCAACTATGTAGGACAATGAAATGATTATTACCATAGCATATCCATGAATTTCCTAAATTTATTTATGAGGAACAGCATATGAATCATCAACCCATGACTATTATAAAAATAAGTCAGCACTGATAGACCGCTCAGGATAACCGTTATCAAAGACCAATAATCACTGCCATCAGACTCATCAATATAGTTATGTTGACGATCTTTGCCCGGTTCAGAATTGTATACAACCTTTTTTCCGGGGTACAATTTCTGTGAATCCATGGTAGACATATATGCCGCAATCTCCTAAACGTGACAAGCGTGATAAAACAAACTATTCACTGCATGCATCGGGAAATAAAACTCCAAGAGAATTAATCCTGATTATAAAAATGAAAATATCTATACACTGAATGGCATTATCGTGAAATTCATTCTGAATAGATCTTAAAAATGCACGGATTCCAACGCCAGCAGCAATGATTGTTACTACATGGTGTTGATCCGAAAACCTGCTCAGGCTTCCAACTGAAAAACGATCCTGCTTAATAGATTAGAGCCTCTTAGAATTATACCTTACACCTCAATAAACCTCCATTCATTTATCGGGCTCCGTTATAAAAACTGATGTGTTATATTCCCTGTCCCATATATAGCATAGTACAGATCAAATTAATTGCACTTTATGCTCATACTGGTCACGACTGAGTTGTGAGCGATCCATGCCATGGAAAATCTTCATTCACTTTACAATCGAGGCCAATGGTTTAAAGAGGCATTCTTAAAGGCTAAATTTCGTCTCAGTTACGCGAACATACGGCAGAGGCATATCTATTAGAACTGATCCATGATATTTGTTTATCGACGACCCGCACGCCCAGGAGCTTTCTCTTCCCACCGTCTTGACTAAAATAGTGATATAATTTTAGTTAAAGAAAGTTGAGGTGAAGTCATGATCAAGGTAAAAACATTCACAAATGAACTGAAAGCTTTGCATGCCATGGAGGAAATCCACAATCTTGACACTCAGGTGAACCAGTTTATAGAGAGCAGCAACATACAGAATGTAATTTCCGTGTCGGACTCGTGCACAACCGGTGAAGGCAGTTCAATCGGTATAATCAGGGTCCTTGCCTATGAGGCTTCCTGATTTCATGATTCAGATACCCATACAGGCAGAGAATCCATAATTCATTAACCGGCAGAACAGGGCCTTATGCTGTTTCTGCCAACAGAACTTTTTATCCATTCCTTCAATTACCTCCTAAAAGGTCTTGATTTTCAACAATTTCCTGCTACAATTTAAGTATGGAGAAGGATGTTCTGAAAGGCGTGGTTGAGATCGAAAAAGAGATAAGGCAGCGTCTGGAAATTGAACAGGAAAAGGCACAGAAGTGGCTGGTCAAAGTAAAAAAGGAAGCAGAGGAGGAGGTCCTTGCAAAAGAATTTGATTTGAAAGAAGAAATGAACAGGAGCACCGACAGTGCGCTTTCTGATGCCCGGGGAAAGGCCTCAGGGATAAACGATACTGCGCACAGGTATTCGGGCCATCTGAAAAACATCAGTGATGATACTTTAAAGAAAATCATATTAAAGTATCTGCCCCGCATACTTCCCGGAGGATAACATGATTGTCAGGATTTCAAAAGTTGAGATCGCCGGTCCGAGGGAACAGCTCGAAGATGTGCTCTCGCTGTTGAGGGATACCGGAATGCTTCAGATTGAACCTGATGCAATCAGTTTTATTGATAAACGGGACGAAGCATTTCTGGATTCTTTTCTGCCTGATAAGAGTATCGTGTCAGAACGCATTTACTTTGAAGAGCTGAGAGGGAAAATTGCGGAACTATTCTCTTTCCTCCCCGCAATACCTCAGAAGGAAAGTTTTATAGACCCCGAGCAGCTCGTCGACACGATTCGCGAAACTATCGAGAAGCATCTCGTGAAGTGCAGAGAACTCTGGCAGAAAAAGGAAGGCCTTCACAATGAACAGAGCGAGTTAAGTCGCCACACGCTGTTTCTCGATGCAATAGAACCTCTTCTGGAAGGATTGAAAGAATCCGATGATGTTGATCTCCTTGGAATTACTCTGAGTGAGCCGGAACATGTGACTCTCTTGAGAAACCTCTTAAAAAAGCATGCCGACGAAAAGTTTGAATTAGTCACCACCGAAGCTCCGGACGGGTTAATCGCCGGTTTAATCATCGTTGCAAAGGAAATGGCGGAAAACGTGAAAGGCGTTCTCAGTGACAGGGATATCCCCGAGTTCAGGTTCCCGCCGGCATTCAGCAATCTTACATTTGTGGAGAAGCTCGATTATATCAAGACGAGGATATCTGATATTGAAAATGAAATAGATGCGATATGCATACAGCTCGACAGCTTTACCATGAAATGGGGTGCTGTTTACAGAACACTTCAAAAATGGCTTGACGATAAACTGTCTGTTCTAAAGGCGGCAGCATCGGTATTCGAAACAGCAATGTGCTTTTTCATCTACGGATGGATGGCGACAGAGAATGTTTCTCCACTGAAAGAAATGCTGAATGAAAAATACCTCGGCAGCGTTGTCCTCGAAGAAAAAGAACTCCGGGAAGAAGATCTTGAAAGGATGCCGGTAATCCTGAAAAACCCGTCCTATTTCAAACCCTTTGAAATTTTCACCAGAATTCTTCCCTTGCCGCGCTACACCTCCTATGACCCTACGCCCTTTATCGGGATATTCCTCCCCGTCTTTTTTGGAATGATCCTGGGAGATGCAGTCTACGGAGTTCTACTCCTGCTTGTTTCACTCATCATGTCACGGAAGTTCAGGACAAGGCCAATTGCCCGGGATGCCGCAAAAATACTCGGAATTGCTTCACTGTATACGATCCTGTTCGGCGTCCTCTACGGTGAGTACCTGGGAGAACTGGGGCATACATTTTTCGGCCTGCAACCCGTCATTATAGACAGGCTGAAAGCCGTAATTCCAATGCTCTATTTTTCCGTGTCAATCGGAGTCGCCCATGTCGTGCTCGGAAGCTTTCTCGGTTTCTTGAGCGCCCTGAAGAAAAAAACAAAAAAAGAGGCCATCTCGAGACTGTGCCAGATTGCGATAATCCTCTGCCTGCTTACTCTTATAGCATCATTGTTCGGATTGTTTCCGGCGCTGTTAACAAAACCGATTATCCTGGCCATATTACTGCTGACACCCCTCCTGCTGTTCACGGGCGGCATGCTGGCACCGCTGGAGTTAATAAAGAGTATAGGCAACATTATATCCTATGCCAGAATCATGGCGATCGGGCTCGCATCGGTCCTGTTGGCCTATGTGGCAAACCACCTTGCAGGAATGACCGGCGACATTGTGCTCGGAGTACTGGTTGCAGGGCTGCTTCATTTGATAAACATCATTATCGGGGTGTTTTCTCCAACAATCCACTCACTGCGGCTCCACTATGTTGAATTTTTCAGCAAGTTTATTGAGTCAGGCGGCAGAAAATTTGAACCTCTGAAAAAAGAGAATACACAGCTGAAAAACAGGTTTAACCATTAATCATAAGCACATACAAGGAGGGGTAACATGGAACTGGAAAAAGCACTTGTGGCATTGGCTGCAGCACTTGCAATCGGACTGTCCGCAATTGCTACGGCATGGGCACAGTCAAAAATAGGGGCAGCCGGCGCAGGCGCTCTTGCTGAAAAACCGGAGCTGACAGCTACGGTCATTATTCTGGTTGCAATCCCTGAAACGATGGTAATACTCGGGTTTGTTGTAGCAGCAATGATACTGTTCGGGGTTTAATGTATGGGTTACAGAGAGTTGATTACACACCTTCAGAAGGAAGGCGAAGAAAAAATCCGTCAGCTATGGGCCGATACTGAGAGGAAAGCGGAGCAGATCCGCAAAGAATCAATGAACAGGGCTGAGGACATCAGGAGTGAATTTATAAAGGAGCAGATAACGAATGCCGGTGAGCAGGAAGAGAATATAATTGCCGATTCCCGAAAGAAGGCAGGTGCCATAGGGCTGTCGGCTGAAAAAGCTCTTGCTGAAAGGATCTATAACATTTCCCGGTCCCTTCTTCACACATTAAGAAATGAGAAATATAAAGATGTATTCACCAGCCTCTGCAGCGAAATCCCTGTCTCCAACTGGTCAGAAGTAAGGGTAAATCCTCAGGACCGGGCACGTGCCGCTCGCTGTTTCCCTGATTCTCGAATTGTAAATGATGACAGCATTTCCGGAGGGCTGGATGTTATGGGCAATGAGAACAAAATTCGCGTGATCAACACATTAGAAAAAAGACTTGAAAAGGCATGGGAAGATATCCTGCCGTTCATAATGAAGGATGCTTCCGGGGAATTGCCCGATGATGACACTCATTCAGCAGCGTGAAGACAGTGGATACCCGACAGAATATTTGCTCGCGCGGATACGGGGCAGACGAGCAGTCTTTTTTTCGGGCTGGGAAGAGATCCTCTTTCATGCAGACCCGTCTGAGTACCTGCTGAAAACACAGTACGGAGAATTCATTGAAAAGTATGCTGTTCACGGAGTCTGGATGAAACTTCTCAATGAGTTTCAGTGGGCATACTCCCAAATGAGCAAAGACATGAAACATGTCTTTTATCCATTTTTTTCCCTCTCTGAACTACAGACTCTCTTCGCCTGCTTTCGGTTCAAGAGCGTTAGAGGAGCGGGGACGGAAATAGAAAAGCTGCTTTCCTTCAGCCTTCTTTCCGATACCATAAAAAATATACTGATGTTGACACCGGACCTGTCTGCTGCTGTTGAGTCCTTCGAGAAAAAGGTATTACCCCCGCGGGGAAGAACGGGGAGTTTGTCAGATACTCTGTCGAAAGAAGGGCTGGCAGGAGTTGAGCAAAGACTGACCGCCCTGTTCTTTGAACATCTGAACAATGAAAAACTTCACCCTGTCTTAAAATGTTTTTTTACCTTTCTTACCGATGCGATAAATATCATGTCGCTTTACAAGTGCTTCAGGTGGAACATTGAAACTGCACCGCCGATGATCAGCGGAGGGGACATAAGAAGGACAGCTGCCAGAAAACTAATGCAGGATCGTGATATGACGGCCCTGTCCCGGCTAACAGAAAAATTAACGGGTATAAGAATTGAAGATGATCGTACGTCACAGATAGAAAACGCCTTATTGAGCGGTTTGACAAAAAGGATCAGAGCCGCGTCGAGAGACAACACTGACGTGGGGTTTATTCTGGAGTATCTGTGGGAAATATACGTGGAAGTCCAGAACCTGAGCATCATACTTCGTGGCAGGGACATTGAGAAGGATATTCTTCGGGAGGAATTAACAGGCCTGTGAAAAAAATTTTCTTTATCACACCGGTTGATGCAGAATATGGCTTCCAACTTGCGGGGGTGAACCATATTGTGACCGACGAAAGCAGTTTCGAGAGCTGTATTCAAGATATCCTGAATGAATCTGACGCGGGATTGATCATCATCGATGAACGTTTGTTAAAGGCCTATCCCGAGGAAAAAAGACGGATGGATGAGCAATCGTTTCATGGAATCATTCTCGATCTTCCCGCACCTGAGCGGCCGGAAACTGAAATTGAAGATTACGCCGCCAAACTGATACGGAGGGCAATAGGGTATCATGTCAAACTGAAATTATGACAGGAAAGATAACAGGCATATCAGGCCCCACAGTGAGTGTGGACCTCAAGGGATTGAAGCTCTATGAGCGGGTGTATGTCGGTCATTCCATGCTTACCGGTGAGGTGGTCAGGCTTGAATCAGACAGGGCCGTCCTGCAAGTGTATGAGGAAACGCGGGGCCTCGCGTTGGGTGAATCGGTCAGGGGAACAGGAACATCACTTTCGGTAACACTGGGGCCCGGTATGCTCTCCAAGATATTCGATGGTCTTCAGAGGCCTCTCGCGCACTTACGGGATATGTCGGGACCATTCATCAGTCATACGGAAGAGCTGGATGCACTGGATACATCAGTCCCTTATGTATTTCATCCTATGAAAAAAAAGGGGGAGAATATCAGGCAGCATGATGTCATCGGGTATATTGAAGAGGGATCTTTTCGGCATTTTATCTGCAGTGATTCAGAGGGCGCTCTTTCCCGGATCACAGACGGTGAGTTCACTCTCGATTTACCGGTAGCAGTTCTTGAAGAAAACAAGAATATATACGGGTATCATGAGTGGCCGGTCCGTGTACCAAGGCCCTTCAGAAAACAGTTTCCTCCCCTCGAACCGCTTGTGACAGGGCAGCGGTCCATTGATTTTCTCTTTACCCTTGCCAAGGGCGGGACCGCTGTATTCCCCGGAGGTTTCGGCACCGGGAAAACAATCCTCGAACAATCGGTCGCCAAGTTTGCCGACGTCGATATTGTTGTATACGTCGGCTGCGGCGAGAGGGGAAATGAGATGGCGGAGATGATTGAGGAGTTTGAAAAGCTCAGAGACCCCTGGACACAACAGAAACTTATGGACCGGACAATCCTCTGTGTAAACACGTCAAATATGCCGGTGGCAGCAAGGGAGGCATCCATTTATACCGCTGTGACCATGGCAGAGTATTTCAGAGACATGGGGTATCACGTCCTCTTTCTTGCTGACAGCATATCCAGATGGGCCGAGGCGTCGAGAGAAATATCAACGTCCCTCGAGGAAATGCCCGGAGAAGAAGGGTATCCAACCTATCTTGCCTCCCGCCTGTCCGGTTTTCTCGAACGGGCCGGAGTAGTAGAAACAATGAACGGAAAAACCGGTTCTCTCAGCATGCTCCTCGCCGTTTCTCCTCCCGGCGGAGATTTGACAGAGCCCGTTACCCAGTCATGCCTCAGGACATCGGGTGCATTCATCATGCTCGACACCTCCCTTGCCCATCGACGACACTTCCCCGCAGTAAACTGGTTCCAGAGCTACACATTATACGGGAAAGAACTTCTAGAGCACTGCAAGGGGAATATATCTGCCGACTGGGAGAAGATACAGATAGAGTGCAGGGAAATCTTACAGAAAGAAGATTCAATCAGGGAGGTGGCCGAAATCGTGGGAGTAGAGGGACTGCAGGATGCGGACAGGCTTATAATGCACGCAGCAGAACGTATCAGGTCTGAGTTTCTCATTCAGAACGCCTATACAGAAGATGCCTTTTCCCCGCCTGATAAAACTCTCTCAACAATCAGACAGATCGTTGAATTTTACGGTACCGCCTTGGAAAAACTGAAACAGGGAATTTCTCTGGAAGACATATTTGCGGGAAAGGAGAAAGAATAAGGCTATGGGCCAGAGGCGAGGGACAATGGGAGAAACATTCACCTATAGCCCCTCGCCTCTGGCCTAACGCCCCATTATTGAATATGAGACTTTCAGAATTTGAATACAGAACCATATCGTCTCTCTCCGGGCCTTTGCTGTTCGTGCAAAAAGTGCTCAGTGCGAGAATCGGCGAGGTTGTGGTTGTCCATTCCCCTGACGGAAGAACACTCGACGCAGAAGTCCTTGAGATAAACGGCGACACCGCACTCATTGAAGTATACGGTGAAACTCAAGGGCTTGATATAGAACACACGTCAGTAGTTTTTACCGACTCCGTAAAGAGGGCCGCACTTTCTCCGAAAATCCTTGGAAGGGTTTTTAACGGCTCTTTCAAACCCATTGACGGTATGCCCATGTTCATCCCTGAGAAGTGGTCTCCAGTCACCGGCGCTCCGATGAACCCCTGCGCACGGGCACGTCCTGAAGAGTTTATTGAAACCGGCATTTCAGTCATTGACGGCCTCAATACCCTTGTGAAGGGCCAAAAACTGCCCGTATTTTCATCTTCGGGATTACCCTCGAAAGAAGTTGTGGGGGCCATCCTGAAAAATACAAAGCTGGTGGCTGACATCGAGGGCAGTGGCGGGCAGCAAGCAGTATCCAATGAAAGGGGTTTTGTTATTGTATTTGCAGCACTGGGACTGACTTTCCATGAGTATTCTTTTTATATGAACGTAATTGAAGATATGAAGTCGGAATTTGTTTCTTTTATAAACATGGCTGATGAACCGGTCATGGAAAGACTGCTCGCTCCGAGATTTGCCTTGACCGTAGCTGAATATCTTGCATTTGACCGTGGCAAGGATGTGCTCGTCGTCATTACAGACATGACAAACTATTGTGATGCACTGCGGGAGATATCGACTGCAAGAGAAGAACTTCCGGGAAGGAGGGGCTATCCCGGATACATGTACTCCGACCTTGCCTCATTATATGAAAGGGCGGGACGCATCAAGGGAATACGCGGCTCAGTCACAATGCTTCCTGTGGTGACCATGCCTGAAGATGATATTACCCATCCTATTCCTGACCTGACGGGATATATAACTGAAGGCCAGATAGTCCTGAGCCGGGAGCTTCATCAGAAAGGCATTTTCCCGCCCGTCGATGTGCTCCCGAGCCTCTCACGGCTTATGCAGAGAGGCATCGGGAAGGGACATACACGGCCTGACCACAGGCATACTTCAAATTTACTGTACAAGTATTACGCAAAAGGCAGAGACCTGAGAAAACTCGAGGCGATAGTGGGACGGGAAGGTATGTCAGAATCTGACCGGTCAATGCTTGACCTTGCCGACATGTTCGAAAAAGAATTTGTTCATCAGGAATCAGAAAGAAGAAATATATTCGAAACACTTGATAGAGGGATAAATCTCTTGAAACGTTTCAAGCTTGAAAAATGATTAAAAAAAGGAGGAAGGGGCAATACAAGTTGAATTCATGTGAATTATTCAGGCGATCTTCACTTTAACCCTGATCCCTTTTATAAAAGTTATGCTCGTACATCCGACAAGAACAAACCTGCTGATGCTGAAGGACAAGTCAGCATCCGTCGTAAACAGTGTGAGCATACTCAAAGCACGGAGACAGGCGCTCATACAGGAGTTCCTGAATACAACACGTCCCTTTCTCAAGTCCAGAGAGACGATCAGGCAGTTTTATGGAAAGGCCCTTGATGAACTGGCTCTCAGCCTCGGACGGAGCGGGAAAAGCTCTGTGGAACCCATATCGCGCGTAGCACAACGTGATCTGAAGGTTGAGATTATAGAGCGCAGCATATGGGGTCTCAAATACAAAGATCTCATTGTGAACACGCCGCCGGAACGGGCCGCAGATGAAAGAGGCTATGATATAGGCTCGACCACCCACCACCTTGAGGAAAGCATCCATCTCTTCGAAAAAGTCCTCGAGTCAATGCTTGAACTTGCAGCCTTTGAGAGCAAGCTGAAAAAACTGAGCGATGAGATATTGAGGATCATGAGAAAGATCAGGGTCCTTGAAGAGAGGGTGACGCCTGAACTGAAGGAGCAGATCAAGGGAATTTCCCAGTATATCGGCGAGCGGGAACGGGAGGCTTATTACCGGTTGAAGAAGTTTAAGGGGAGCTCATAGATAGCACATTGAAAAAATATAGATGGCTGACCCTGCCGCATTCGCCCATTCCTTTCAATTCATAGTATGCTTCTCTATCGAGGTTCAACCTCGATATTTTACATAATACTTTGGGAATCATAGAGTTTATTTCCAAAGAACAGTACAATAGATAATTACCATACAATCAAGGGTGGAGGTCAGGTTTTATGTGCGTTGGAGTCCCCATGCAGCTTGTCGAGATAGATTATCCTTCCGGTGTTGCCGAAGCAAAGGGCGTGAAACGGGAGATTGGCCTTCAGCTTATGCCTGAAAACACACTCCAGATCGGTGATCATGTGATCGTGCACGTCGGTTTTGCCATCGAAAAAGTGAACAAAGAGCTGGCTGATGAAATATGGCAGACCTTTGATGAAGTCCTCAAGATGATGGATGAGGAAGAAGACGGTGCATGAAGTCTCGATTGCCCTGGGCATGGTGGATGAACTATCCAGAATAGCCCGGGAGAACGACGCAGAAAAGATTACACTGGTCAGACTGAAAATCGGGAAAATGTCGGGAATCGTGACAGATTCATTAATATTTGCGTTTGATGCCATTAAACTTGAACATCCATTCTTATCTTCTGCAGAAATAATAGTGAATGAGATTCCCTTAATATACGAGTGCAATGATTGCGGCATTCAATTCGAAACAGATGATATTTATTTCCCCTCCTGTTCAAACTGCACCTCTTATAATTTAAAAATCATTTCCGGGGAAGAACAGCATATTGACCAGGTGGAAGTGGAAGTTTAATTAAATATAAATTACACATTACAAGCATCAAATAAAAAATAAATTTCAATAATCAATATTCAAACAAAGCTTTTGTCATTGTAATTTGGAGCTTATTTGTTATTTGGAATTTGGTAGTTGAGATTTAAATGATCTGTGTAAAAGGAGTAACTCATGTGTGATACCTGCGGGTGCAGTGATACAAAGGGAACGAAACGGATTGATGTGAATCAGAGTCTGCTGAAATCAAATGATGAAGCTGCTGCCGGCAACAGGAGACAGTTTGATAAAAAGGGGATCTTTGTTATCAATCTCATAAGCTCCCCCGGTTCGGGGAAAACGACATTGCTCGAAAAAACTATCGAGGCAATGAGTGACAGGCTGAACATCGGGGTCCTTGAAGGAGACATTGAGACAGATCTGGATGCAGAGCGAATAAGAGCAAAAGGAGCTCCTGCCGTACAGCTCACAACAGGCGGCGCCTGCCATCTCGAGGCCCCGCTGATTCACAAAGGGTTCCATTCTCTTGAAAGCCAGTTAAACGGGAAAAAGCTCGACATTCTTTTTATAGAAAATGTGGGAAACCTGGTCTGCCCGTCATTTTTTGACCTTGGAGAACATAAAAGGGTAGTTCTCATTTCAATTCCCGAAGGGCATGACAAGCCGGTGAAATATCCGAAGGCAATCAAAACATCTCATGTTCTCATTATCACAAAAACTGACCTGGTGCCCCATTTTGACTTTGATATTGAGAAATCGAAGAAAGATGCCCTCGCCTTGAACCCTTCCCTGAAAATACTCGTCACATCAGCCAAAACGGGCGAGGGATTGGACGAGTGGTTCGGTTTTTTACAAGACTGTTTGCAAAACAAAACAGAAGAGAATGTATCCAATACAATCCTGAAGAATCTGAGTTAAAGAGAATGAGTAAAATCGAAATAGGCCATGGCAGCGGCGGTAAACTTACGAGGGAGTTGATTGAAAAGACTTATCTCCGCTATTTCAGCGATGAAGAGTTGCGTCCCCTCGAAGACGCTGCCACGATCGATTTCAGCGGTACAAAAATAGCCATAACAACCGACTCTTATGTGATCCGCCCCCTCTTCTTCCCCGGCGGGAACATCGGAAAACTTTCTGTATGCGGAACGGTAAATGACCTTGTTGTGAGCGGGGCTGTTCCGAGGTACCTTTCCCTCGGATTTATTCTGGAAGAAGGCTTCTCCATAGATAGTCTCGAACAGATTGTTCAGAGTATCAGTGAAACAGCCGCAAAGTCGGAAATCAAAGTGGTCACAGGCGATACAAAAGTGGTTGAAAAAGACAAATGCGACGGCCTGTATATAAACACAACCGGGATAGGAGAAATTGCCAGGCCCATGAATATGGAGAGCATATCGGCCGGGGATGCCGTGATTGTTACCGGTACTCTCGGAGACCACGGGACAGCAGTCGCCCTTGCAAGAGATGAATTTGATATCAAGGCTTCCGTCGAAAGCGATTGTGCCGCGCTTAATGAACTGCTCACTCCCCTCTTTAAAATTGCCGGGCTGAAATGGATGCGGGACCCGACGCGGGGCGGCGTTGCCACCGTTCTGGTTGAATTATCTGAAACGAGCGGACTTGGAGTAGAGGTATACGAAGAGAGAGTGCCTGTTCGGGAAGATGTCCGGTTTATACAGGACATGCTCGGTTATGATCCCCTCTACCTCGCAAACGAAGGGAAAGCAGTTATCGTCACCTCCGATGAAAGCTCAAATACGATTCTCCAGATCCTGAGAAAGCACCCATTAGGAAAAGACGCATCTGTAATCGGCAAAGTCTCTTCAAAATATAAGGGTGTCAGATTAAAGACCAGAATTGGCGGTGAACGGATATTGGATATGCTCGAAGAGGATATGCTGCCAAGAATATGCTAAATAAACTAATAACGTATGTTAAATAATCTTTATTAAAAAATCTCCCCTAACCCCTCTTTGCCAAAGAGGGGATTATGAAGTCCTCCTTTGGAATAGGGGCCTGCCTGTCCGGTAGGCAGGGATGGAGGGGGATTTTTCAATGTAATATTGAATCATATAAATTGAATAAAGCACAGGACATAATTAAACACATCGCTTCGCTGGTTCCGAAAGACCGGAAGATACGCATCATGAATGTGTGCGGTTCTCATGAGCACACGATCGCTTTTTCGGGTATGAGAAGCGTACTGCCTGAAAACCTCGAAATTGTCCCCGGACCCGGATGCCCTGTCTGTGTCTGCCCGGAAAGCGATATTATCAATGCAATTACCCTGTCAAACAGGGATGATGTCATTCTGGTTACCTATGGTGACATGATGAGAGTTCCTTCAAAAGAAGGGTCCATCCGGGCACAGGGGAAGAACTACAGGATGATCACCTCCCCTCTTGAGGCTGTCAGCATCGCAAAAACACATCCCGACAAAAAGACCGTCTTCTTTTCAATAGGATTTGAAACAACAACCGCACCGACGGCGGCAATTCTGGAGACAGGCATCCCCGACAATCTCTCCATACTCAGTTCCCATCGGTTAACGCCGACCATCATGGAAATACTTGTCAGGGATACAGAAGTGGGTGTGGACGGATTTATAGCACCCGGGCACGTTTCGGCAATCACAGGCTCAAAGGCATGGAACGTCTTCTCCGAACAGTACGGGATACCGACTGTGGTTGCGGGGTTTGAAGCCGGCAATCTCCTGCTCGGCATATCGGAAATACTGAGACAGCTGAAAGAGGGAGCAATTGAAACAGGGAATGTCTATGCCGGTGTTGTTAAGCCGGAGGGCAATGTGCAGGCCCGGGAAATCATTGATAAATTCTTCAGGGTATCAGATGTAAACTGGCGGGGGATTGGACACATACCGGAGTCCGGACTTGAGCTGAGAGATCGGCATGCAGATAAAAATGCGAGGGAAATCTTTGCACTAAAGGAAGTGAAAGAGGCAAAAATACCCGGATGTATCTGCGGCACCATCGTCCTGGGCAAGGCATACCCCTCTGCATGTAAATTGTTCAAAAGAGTGTGCACCCCGAAAACCCCCAAAGGTCCCTGTATGGTTTCAATGGAAGGATCATGCAACATCTGGTATAAGGCGGGTTAATGAGGTGCAGAACCGATTTATCATTTATAATTAATGCAGCTTAAATATAAAATGTGGCCATATCAGGGCTGCTCGTAATAAACATCAAGACATGAAGAACAAGGACAGAAACACTCGAGATTTTTCAGATGAAGGGAAACAGGCAGGTTCCTTTGATTCGCCCGGACGAGACAGTTATTTTTCTACAAAGCCGTTACGACTTTTGATCGTTCCCTTAGTCACTATATTTATAGCACAATTAGCGATCATGCTTGCCACTTCGGATATGTCCCACTATCATCCTTTTCTTCTGAGCCTGATTAGCGGTCTTTTAATATTAATTCTGATTCTTCCAGTTCTCTATTTCTTTGTAGTAAAGCCCATGCAGTCCTTTATCAAGGAACAGATCAAACTGGAAAAAATGATTTTTGAAATTGAAGAACGTGAGCAAAGAAGGATCGGGCAAAGACTGCACAACAGTCTCGGTCAGCTTCTCACTGGCATCGCTTTTCAATTAAAGGTTCTTGAGCGAAAACTGACAATAAAGCTGCCTGAAGAGGCAGAATATGCAGCAGAAATAATGACCCATGTAAACAGTGCGGCAAATGAAGCCAGACTACTGGCAAAAGATCTCCGCTCCGCAGTAGAAGAGGAGGACAGTCTGGTCTTCTCTCTCAGCGAACTGGCATCGACTACAGAGAAGGTTTACAAAGTACCATGCACGTTCAGCCATAATGATGATATTCCAATTCACGACAAGGCTGCAGCGACACACCTCTACCGAATTGCCCAGGAAGCCATTGCCTATGCCATGAAGGGCGGGCAATCGGGGAAAATAGAGGTCAGCCTCAGAAAAGAAGGCAATCAGGTCCAACTATTAATACAGGGGAAAGGAAGAGGGAATGATATATATTCGCGGCAGGAACCGGAAATAGAAATACAGATCATGAAGTATCGTGCACATGCGATTGGTGCTTCTCTCGATGTCCTGACTGACAGGGACAGGGGAATCCGTATAACATGCACGTATGCTGAAATCGTGGAATAACTCCTGCAAAGTAAATCTTTGCAAATAAAGAACCATTCATTTATATTACCGACGAGGACCTTATTTAAGAATTTGATTACAAAGGAGAAGATGCCTGTGCCTGGTTTTCTGAGTAAACTCTGGCCCCTGTTATTAGCTGTTTATATAATCAGCCCCTTCGATGCACATCCGCTGTTCCTGGATGACCTGATAGCTTCAGGCGTACTGTTTTATGTACTTTTCAAGAATGCGAAAAAGAAGAATCAGCAAAACCACGAATACTTTGGTCAATCCGGTCCCGGTAGTCAGACAAAGGGGAACAGTTCCGCGGAGTCCACAGGCCCGCTCACACTGGACAGGGCATATACAATTCTGGGCGTAAGTCCCAAGGCTTCCCTGGATGAGATCAGCAAAGCATATAAGGAAAAGGTAATGAAATCCCATCCCGATAAAGTAAGCCATTTAAGCAGGGAACTGCAGGAGAAGGCAAAAGAGATTACGCTGAATTTAAATGGAGCTTATGGATTGATCAAGAAACATAGAAAATAGCAGACAACCTCCTTCAGTATCTCCTGACATCACAAAACTCAAAAACCCTCTTCTTTTCGTCTGTCGGAAATCCCGCCTCTTTTTTTCGAAGACATAAATCCGATATTATAAATATACTTATGCGTTTGAGAATTCAGATAACAGGGCTTGTCCAGGGAGTCGGGTTCAGGCCTTTTGTGTTCAGACTGGCTGAAGTAATTGATTTAAAGGGTTTTGTTCTGAATGATACCTCGGGAGTTCTGATAGAAGTCGAAGGAGAAAAGCATGCTTTAAATGAATTCCTTGTCAGAATAGAAAAAGAAAAACCTGTACTGTCAAAGATCTACAGCCTGCAGCATGCCTTCCTTGAAAGAGCAGGCTATACAGATTTCGTGATACGGGAAAGTAGCGAAGGAGGGGAAAAAAGGGTTCCCATCCTTCCCGATATCGCAATCTGCAAGGAATGCCTTCGTGACATAACAAACCCGAAAAACCGGCGGTTCCTCTATCCCTTCACGAACTGCACGAACTGCGGACCCCGCTTTACGATTATAACGGCGCTCCCTTACGACAGAAAAAACACTCCCATGAAAGACTTCAGAATATGTCCTGATTGTGAAAAAGAGTACTACCTTCCCTCAGACAGGAGGTTCCATGCCCAGCCGAATGCCTGTCATTCCTGCGGCCCGTGGATAAGCCTTTACGATTGTGAAGGCACCATGATTCATGAAAAAGAAGATGCCCTCGAAAAAGCAGTTAATCTTATCCGCAAAGGCAGCATCATTGCAGTAAAAGGCATTGGCGGATATCACCTGATCTGCGATGCAACAAACAACAAGTCCGTTGAGACTCTGAGGGAACGGAAACAGAGGGAGGAAAAACCGCTGGCAGTGATGTTTCCCGATCTGGATGCTGTGAGGAATGAAACTCTCCTCAGCGATCTTGAGGAACGGGCCCTGGAGTCGATCGAAAAACCGATTGTCATCGTTAAGAAGAAAGGTGACACACTTCTTGCCGATGCCCTGTCTCCGGACAACAGCACTGTTGGAGCTTTCCTTCCCTATACGCCTCTTCACTGCCTGATCCTGCGAAAACTGAAGAAACCTGTTATCGCCACCAGTGCAAATATAACCGATGAACCGATTGTCAAGGATGAGAAAGATGCCTTTGCGCGGCTTTCAAACATAGCCGACTTCATCCTGACTCATAACAGGGAGATCACACGCAGATGCGATGATTCCGTTGTCAGGATATCTGCAGAAAGACAGGTGCCCTTACGACGGTCACGGGGATTTGTTCCATTACCGATAGTCATTCCATTCAGCTTCGACAAACCCTGTCTTGCCCTTGGCCCGTATATGAATAATACAATCGCTGTCGGTATAGACAATAAGGTTTACCTGTCGCAGCATATCGGAGATCTTGACACCCTTCGTGCCGCAAACTTTTACGAAGAGACAATTTATGATTTCCTCAGACTTTTTGATCTCAAACCCGGGATTGTTGTGGCAGACATGCATCCGGGATATTTCAGCACAAAGTTCGGAGAGCTGCATTTCGGTGCCAGACTCGTAAAAGTCCAGCATCACTATGCACATATCCTGTCCTGTATGACCGAGAACGCCCTCCCCGAGGATGCCCGTGTAATAGGTTTTGCCTTTGACGGAACGGGATACGGACCGGATAAAACAATATGGGGAGGAGAAGTGCTGATTGCTTCATACCGGAGTTTTGAACGGGTGTATCACCTGTCCCCCTACAGACTGCCCGGCGGGGACAGGGCGGTCATGGAGCCAGGCAGAACCGGCTTTTCCCTTCTCTACGAGCTTATGGGAGACAGTGCGGAAAATTCAGGTCTCATTTCTCTTTCACAAGAAGAAAAATCCTTTTATCTGAATATGATAAAAAAAGAGATCAACTCGCCTCTTACATCGAGTATGGGGAGGCTTTTTGACGGTGTATCGTCAATCATCGGCGTGCGGCATGCTGTATCTTATCATTCCCAGGCATCGGTAGAACTGGAACAGCTTGCTCTCAGGTCTGATGAAACAGGATCATACCCCGTCAGTCTCGGAAAGGGCATTATCGGACATGGCCCAATGATTGAAATGATCGTCAATGATCTGGAAGCCGATCTTCCCCGGGAAGCCATAGCAAAAAAATTTCATAACACTATCGTAAAAATTATCGTATTCACTGCCGAATTATTGCGAACGGAGACAGGCATTGCACATGTGGCGCTGTCAGGGGGTGTTTTCCAGAACTCCCTGATCATTGAACAGGCATTTTATCAGCTGAAAGAGAGGGGCTTCATTCCCATTATTCACCAGTTGGTGCCTCCAAATGACGGCGGCATTTCCCTTGGCCAGGCAGTGTATAGTCAATTCATTTGATATGGAATTGATAAATGTTGCTCCTGCAGATGCTTTTTCTGCTTATTACATGAAATTGTTCACTATAAATGCACTCATTACTTCATGGTCTGTAAATATTATCATTAACAATCCCCTGGTACGGCCTATGAGTTCCGTGCGATAAGATTTGTTACTGTGTCGGGGTCAATTTATTAAGGAAGTTCGCATTAATCTTGCCCAATGAACATAAAGTAAGATATAATTTTTGCAATAATCTTAGAACACTGAAGTGCTGGGAGTCAGATACAAAATGAGTACATTCGGAGTAAATATTTTCATTAGGAATGAAGATAAAGTCCTCTTGATTCATAGGACGGATTTTGATATTTGGGCATTGCCAGGTGGCGGGATTGATCATGGTGAATCAGTAGAGGAAGCTGCTGTACGAGAGACCCTGGAAGAAACGGGCCTCAATGTGAGTATCGAAAAATTGATTGGTGTTTACTCTATTCCGAAATGGCGAAGCGGGGGAGATCACTGCGTTTTCCTTGAATGTTCAGTCATCTCGGGTACTATCGTTCGGCAATCAGATGAAACAAGAGACTGTCGATATTTTCCAATTGCTAATCTACCGGCCGCAATCTGGCCATCACATATGGTCATGCTGGACGATGGCATACAGCACTATAATTCACCACTTTCCAGGACCATTGATATGAGATGGCCCTTTAAGGAAGACAGAAAATGGGAAGACTTAATTCAGCTTCAGAAAAAATCAGGGTTGAATGTTATGGAGTTCCTTCGGAGAGAAACAATACCATGAATAATAACTTCAATCAAAGCAACGGAGAGCTGTCTCCCGATCAGAACTAACGTTCTGAATACTTTCTTCCAGCAATCAGTAATATATCATCCCTGTCAAATAACTTAGCCAAATTAAATCAGGATTTTAAAACCTGATATAATTAATAATGTCATTTTGTAATACTATGATGAAAGCCGTTCTCCTGATTTTCACTTCTCTCTTCTTTCTCGGATGCTCAACTGTCCATATTTTCGACACCACACCTTCATATGGCAGCATGACGGTCCATTTCATCAATGTGGGTCAAGGGGACAGTACATTCATTCATTTAAGCAGCGGAGAAAATATTTTGATCGATACAGGCAGTCCTGCAGGGGGGCCCAATGTGACAGCATACTTGCAGATCCTGGGTGTGCATACCATAGACCACCTGATCCTCACCCATCCCCATGATGATCACATCGGGGGGATTTTCAGCCTTTTATCTGAAATGGAAGTGAAGCGTTTTTACGACAACGGCTTCAGTAATTTTAAAAGTGATCTATACGGGGAATATGTAAAGGCTGTCCGTCATAATCTTTCGGACTATCACATCCTGCAGGCAGGGGAAAAGATCATGATCGGCAGTTTATCCATAGACGTTCTCAATCCTCTCCTTCCTCCTTCAGGAAGGATAAATGAAGATTCAATTGTTGTACGGCTTATTTTCGGAGACACCAGAATTCTTCTTACCGGAGATATGGGACAGCCGGGTGAACAGAGGCTTCTGAATCACGGGACTGAACTGGAAAGCGGGATAATCAAGATTGCTCATCACGGGGAAAAGGATGCATGCTCAGAAGATTTTTTAAGGAAGGTCAGCCCCGAATCAGCAATAATCAGTGTCGGGAAAGACAACAGGTATGGCAGGCCGCACCCTGAACTGCTGAAGAGACTCGAAATGGCTGTACCTGCAATCTACCGTACTGATGAAAACGGTACTGTTCGCCTCATGACTGATGGAAGGACCTATTCAATAAAGACTGAAAAGTAACCCTGCGTGGTAACAGGATGAAAAAAAATAACGAAATTCTCAAATGGAACTATCTATCCTGGCTCTGGGTGTTTTTCTGCCTCATCGGGATATACGCCACAATCCCCATTGCCCGCAGCATTCAAAAAGTTATTAGTGATACTGTCGGGAGAGAGTTTTTTACATACATTGTCATCTTTACTGTGTGTGCTGCCCTGATCGGAGGACTGTATGTCCTGCTCAGAAAAATAGAGGTAAGAAAAGCCTCTCAATATCTCTGGGTGCTCCTGTGCGGCGGGCTCTACATCTTTTTTACTCTGCAGCTGAGGAAGTATCCTGAAGAGGCCTTCCACCTGGTAGAGTACGGAATCCTTGCCTTTTTTCTGTTTAACGCCCTTTCTCATACAATCCGTGACCGGACGATCTACTTTACGGCAGGACTCCTTGTATTATTTTTCGGCATAACAGACGAGGCCATACAATGGCTCATGCCGGGGAGATTCTGGGGGGTAAAGGATGTGATCATTAATGTACTGGGAGGAGGGATTTTCCTCCTCGCCCTGGCCAGAGGAATCAGACCATCAACCATTAATCGGGGCATCACAAAAACTTCTGTAAATATCCTTATGGGTGTTATAGTCATAAATCTCGTCATGATCGGTTTTTGTCTCTCCAACACTCCTGACATGGTTGTAAAATACACATCCTTCTCAGACGCTCTCACGTGGCTCCGGCACGAGGAACCAATGACAGAATACGGGCACAAACACAGCGATCCCCGAAGCAGTATGATTACGGCCTTCAGTTTGAAACAGGCATGGACATGTATCGCAGCTGCACTGGTCCTCCTCCCGGTTGCAGGATATGCCTGGAAGAAAAAACTCAGTGCCTGTTGACTGCCCGATAGGCAAGACTGGCTGTCGTTTCCTTGAAATACCTGAGACGGGTTGTAAAAAGGCATCCCTGCCGGTACCGGGTCTTTACTTCGTCCAGCCCGTCGCCAAGAAGGTTCACTTCAGGGTCACCCCATAGTTCAAATGCGGCCCTGTAGGTATCAATATCACTGAGGTTTATCCCCATAATTTCTGCAGCAACGAGATCCACAGCCAGTATGGTATCTCCTGCAACGACTGCCCCCGTGAACTTGGGCGTGCTCTGTATCTCATCAAACTCATTCCCCCACACCCCGTCCACAATGCAGAAGTGGCTGGACACAATCTGGTTCATGTCAAGAATCGCTTTCCGAATGAAAGGGTGATACATTAATTTCTGCTTTCTCGTCGGAATGAACCCGAAAATATTTTTCATGCATAGTGTTACTCCTGCAAGAGAATGGGTCTTCATTTTAGCAATGTTGACAACAAAGTCGTGATCAAACAGGCTGGCATTAAAGGGCATTTCCTTTGTGTGAAATGGCTTCGGGATGGACTTCCAGACCTGCTCAGAATGGCGAATGTCCTCAAGGAGCACATTTGGGAAGTCCCTCACCAGATCCCTGTATCCCAGCTCTTCAAAAGCCGCAGTCGTATCACTGCAGGACTCACCGATTGTTATGCGCGGACAATCGTGGAGCCTTTCAAGCACCGCCCTCACTGCACCTGTATCAATAGTTAATCCGTCATTCGAGGGGCGGCCTCCGGTAAGATTGGGCTTAATATAAACGTGCTTTCCGCTGACATTGAAATTCAGTGCATCCAGTGCCCTGCACGCTCCCTCGTATGCATCATTTGTCCTGGCCAGATATACGTCTGATCTAGTCATTTATATATACCCCTTTTACTATAATAATTGTTCTGAATGCTTCGGGCAAGGATTTTCCAGAAATATCAATTGCATCGGAAAAGAAAAAAATACAGCGAAGGTTGTGTTCATTTTAAATGTATGGGAAAGAGAGCGGACAAGTATTCTTTTCCCTGGTACGGGTTGGGGCCCGGATCACAACTCGACATCCACCTCTTTTTGTTCTTTTCTGCCACTTTTTGAGCGCAAAACTTTTACCTTCACAAAGTCACCCCGACTTTTATACAGGAGATAGATTTTGATATCATCGACACCTTTTACCTCAATGTCATCAATAGACAGGATAACATCATCAACCTCGAGGCCTGCCTTTTCTGAAACACTGCTTTCAGGGAAACCGGCAATCTTCATTTTACCGTCCTCGTCTGTCAGGAAAACCATCAACTTCGGCGCAGTGACCCCTTCAACGGGCTTCGGGAATACGACATAATCGGCAATATCCTTCTCGACTGTCTCATCAATTACAACAACTGCATAGGTGTGCCCGTTTCTCCTGAACGTCCTTTTGGGGATGCCCGAGCCGTACATCAGGTGACCCTGCCCTGCAAGAACAATCATTTTGTGGTCCCCGTTGTTCTCCAGGAACTCGTCAACTGACCGGGCCATGGTCTCATCCCATAGAATCTGGGACTGATAAAAATTATCAAAACTCTTCTCGTCGGAGCCGCTGTGCATACTGAAGATCTCCTCCAGCCTCTCCCGGTATTCCCTGTCTGTAAAGTCCAGTTCTTCGGGGATCAGCGCCTTTTCTTCCGGGGAAAGCGAATCAATTCCGTTATGGGACACCTTGTCAATTATTTCCCTCTGGAGGTTCAGCGCGACAACAGGTATTTTTTCCGTTCTCGCGAAATCAAGGATCGGTTTATACAGTTTATAATCAAATCCCCACCGCTTGAAGTATTCTGACTTCTTAAGGAAGTTCTCTTCTCCCATATTCCCGCTGATAAAGGTATCCAGTGTCTTCTGAAAGGGGCGCTGAAACATTTCCATCCCGATAGCAACGCGGGGGGTCTTTTTATATATTCCTGTGATAATATCGAGCTGGACGGCATGATGGGCGAACACATCGTGTACCTCTCCAACATAGATTATTTTTTTATCTTCCACCCCCTTTATTACATCAGACAATGTCTTTATAGAAGATACTTCTATTGCAGTTGCCTCGTGTTCGAGATTCATTACCATACCCCTGTCTGTCACCTGTATTTCCTTTCCCACATTTATTCCGTTGTCAAATAATAATGTACTGTATTTACCATAGTGAGAGATTTTCCTGAAAGCAGCATCAACTTCCTTTTTTGAAATCCCGTGGTACAGGGCCACTACTTTCTGGGGATTCCAGGGATTCTCCTTCACAATGACAGAGAACCCGGCCTCTTCCAAAGCAATGGACCCGCACAATCTTTTGATTAAGGGATTGTCCCTTCCGAGCATGACAACGGAATGGGCTTCAATATCGGATATTGTGATATCATGAACTGCTTTGGATACAGCTCCATTCCGTTCAAAATCAGTTATAACACTTTCATAAATGTGCGGGCCATCAGCCGGAACAGCAACAATTATCTCATTCTCTCCGAGAAGACCGGCAATGATCGACGGGATTTCATTCCTGTTCAGACCCCTCGCTATATCGTAATCCTCATCGAGCACTATCCTGTGAGGTTTTTCCGAAAGGGTTAAATCAAAACTATTCTCTTTGGCATCAATCGTGACAGATTCAAACAACACTTTGTCGCTGAAATAGACTGTAAGGGGCAGATCGGCTTTAAACTCATGTCCCGCCTGTTCGATGTGGAAATGGAGGAGATAGTCCCTTCCTGCCTGGCTTAATTCAACACCGTACAGTGACAGTTCAAGCAGTCCCTCCCGTTCAGTCCACTGTTTGAAGAACCAGTCCAGCGGTTGCGAATACTGCTTCTCAAATGATGTTTGTATGTCCCCCCATGAGGCCCTTTTAAAGAGGTTATTTTCAATGAGGTCCCGCAAAGACCGGTTAAAGGCCTTTTTGCCCACCCTGTTTTTCAGCATATGAAAAATCATTGCAACCTTCCCGTACCCGATTGCACGTGACGCACGGTCCACTCTGCCGGTAAAATATTTCACCGGCATATCCTTCTCCATATCGACATAACTGCGGTAGTCAATAAGGATCTGTTTCCTGTACGTGCGCCCTTCCCCTTTCTGATCTCTGTACAGATGATCAGCGAGATAGGTGGTCAGTCCCTCTGCCCAGTTTCCGCTTTCATAATCGATGTATACAGAGTTTCCGAACCACTGATGCAGTATTTCATGTCCCAGGGAGGTTTCAACGATGAAGGGCAGTTTTACCACACTCTTTCCCAAAAGAGTATACGTAGGCATTGAATACCCGGTGGGGAGAAAATTTTCTACAACAGAAAATCTCTTGAAGGGATACATACCCAGAATATCTTCATACATTTCAAGGTACTTTTTTGTATATTCAATATAGGTTTTTGCAAGGCCCATATCCTCAGGGAAAAAGTACCCATAGATTTCGATGTCCCTGAACTCGTCTTTGACAATGACATATTTATCTGAAGCAACAAGATTGATTCCTTCAACAGGATAGGGAAATCGAAAGCGATATTCCACCTTTCCGTTTTTCCTGACCTTTTCCATATCTTCCGCTTCCGAGATTGCCCTGTATCCTGCAGGGAATGTTGCCTTGAGATCATAGCGGCTCAGATCACCCCGGGTCGGATACCAGATATTTGTCAGCGAAACTCCCCTTTCATCGATAATATTATCAACAGAGGGATCGTCCGAAACACGGGTAATACCCCTGTCTTTAAATGTACCCATATAGCGCAGGACAATTTCACCGTCATGGGAAGGTATTATCTTAACAGTCCCGTCATACTCATCATACTCAAGGGGCTCTCCGTTCAACCTCACGGCATTCACTTTCAGAGAACCTGTCATGAGCACAAGTTCTTCACCGGCAGACACATCCATCCTTGATATGCCTCTGATTTGAGATTCTTTAACATTGATGTCAACTTCCAGACTCACTCTTTGAATCGGATAGGCATCATTAAAGAATAAAACTATGGTAAGGAATGCAACGGCAAGGATTGAAGCTGCTTTTCTTTTAAGAATCATACGGTTTTGATTCTCCGGGACTGTGTTATCAAAAGTGCACCACACCTGATAATCACACAATATCATTATGTTAAGGGATTATCTTTATATCAAGTATATCAGAGCCTTTTGAGAAATCAAGTTATCAGATCATAAACGTTCAACCGACACTATTTCCCTTCTCCTTCCCGTTGCCGCACCTTGTAAAAACTTCTTCAGCTTTAAATACTTTTCGCCCTTAAGAATGGCTTGTGATAATAAAAACAAAAAGAAAAGATACAGTATAATGTTTATGAAACTGATCATTGATGCACATGAATTTAATAAATAAATATATCCGCTATTTCAAAAATCCTTTATTGGGCATAGCAGGCTTGTCATCTCACGGTCTGCCTAACTCTCTTGTCCACTTACCGGTGATTTTAATGGTCTCATTCCTTGGAATTTTCATCTGTGGTTCCGAAGCAAAGCCGCTGCTGCCTGTTTATTTTATCGTTGCCCTTTATGGAGGAAGGGACCTGGTTAGTTTCTCCTATAAAAACTACCTTATTCCGCTCTGCCTGTGGGCAGTCTTTCTATTATTCCTGATTTACAAAACAGAGATATCCGCATTCCTGGCAATGCA
>CALZGI010000096.1 GCA_945786855.1 Thermodesulfovibrionia bacterium
TATTAAAAATCTATCCCTGGAATGACGGTGCAGCTCTTTTTGAAAAGGCAGCCGTGCTGGCAGGAATAATAGCGCTGAGCGCAGGAATATTCCTGACGATAATGCACATGATGAAAAGTGAAGAGCTCAGGTATCTCATGAATATGCGCAAAAAGAAAGGATAAACGCCCTGTTATTGAGATTTTATTCGTGACAGACCTTATAATAATAGCAGGAAATTAAATGAAATGAGGAGATTGAATAATGATTCTTGAAAGGTTTGTTGTAGGGCCCTTAGAGGAAAATGCCTATATTATTGCGGATGAGACGACAAAAAAAGCGATTGTTATTGATCCGGGGGATGAATCGGACAGGATTATCGAATTTATAAGGGGCAGCGGGCTCCAGGTTGATTCAATCATCTTAACGCATGCTCATTTTGATCATGTAGGAGCGGCGGGGGACATTAAAAAAGAAACATCGGGCAACATTCTCATTCATAAAGATGACATGGAAGTCTATGCAACGGCAAAGGACCAGGCGGCGATCTGGGGCTATGACATGAATGACATACCTCAGCCTGACGGCTATCTCCAGGAGGGGGATTCTGTCGAGGTCGGGAGTCTGAGATTTGAAGTATTGCACACTCCCGGACACAGCCCCGGGGGAATATGTCTTTATGGTGAAGGTGTTCTGATGACGGGAGATACCATATTCAAGGGTTCTGTTGGGAGAACGGACTTCCCGGGGGGGAGTGCCGAAGAGTTAAAGAAATCATTCAGGCGTCTGCTCAATCTGTCTGAGGACGTAAAGATATATTCAGGGCATGGGCCTGAGACAACAGTAGGAATAGAAAAAAAGACCAACTTTTTCGTGAATGAGTTTTTATAGAAATCTTTTGTTTTGAGAAGGGATTGTACAGGATGCTGTTCGATGTGTCGGTGATTTTTATCGTTGTTCCGCATTGATCTGACAGGTTGACAATAATCTGTATGAGTGGTAATCTTAGGCAGAGGTTTCAGAAGTTTTTGCACAGGCCAGACCACAAAGACTTTTTGCTTTGTGGGTTTTTTTTTGTAAGCAGGTCGTTCTGTTACTTTAGTTTATAAGTCAGGAGGTATTCAAAGAGATGCATAATGGAACAGTAAAATGGTTCAACGAGTCCAAGGGATTCGGATTTATCTCGAGAGACGGCGGCGATGACGTATTTGTCCACTATTCTTCAATAGCTGGCAACGGATTCAAATCCCTTTTCGAAGGTGATTCTGTCAGTTTCGAGATCGAAGAAGGATCAAAAGGCCCGAAGGCCCTGAATGTAGTCAAACTGTAGTCACTACGGTAAGCCCCTCTGCATTGCAGGGGGGCTTATTTTTTCACTCATTTCTGTTCGTAAAAAACTATACCGAAATATCTATTTGTTTCTCCAGTCGCCCTCAGGTCCCTGCACCTTCCAACCTTTTTTTGCGTTCTTAATCCAGCTGCCGGCAAATATTTTCTTTATATCAGTGACCTTGTCAGGAGAGAAGTTATTCGCCTCGGCTATAGCCAGATAAAGGGCCTCCCTGTCCTTGTTTTCAGCGTCTATGAGACGCTTAAGACGGGCTTTCTCTTTTAAATTGAGCCCCCTGGTTCCCCGTATGTCGAGCAGGCCCTCGTTGGAGATCCCCGCATTCCCTTTCTCCATGAATGGTTTGATTGACGATGCTCTTTTCTGAATCGAATCTTTCAGCGCCCTGATTGCCGGGGTTGTTACATTTATATCAGCTTCTTCGGCAAATGCCTCCTCCGGTCCAACAGCGGATGCTATGAAATGAAATGACTTCTCCAACAAGCTCTGTGGAACACCTTCAGTTTCTTCTTTTCTCTCTTCGTCAACCTCGCCTTCTTCGCCCCACACTTCATCCACAATCTTGTCTGCCGCCTTCTCAACGGCAGCTGCCGGAAAATATATATTTATGGTTACGCATGACGAAATCAGGAAAATCATTGAATACATCAGTGAGTGTCTTGCTGCTCTTGCTTTCATAATCAGCCTCCTTTGTCGCTTTATTACGATCACTAAGATTATAAGATATTTTCCAGACAGGTGTCATTTTGTTTTCATTGCCCGGCAAAGTTTATTCTCTTCAGGCGCTTGACCATTTCCTGGAAAGAGATATTCTGCGTATAGTTTATTACGTCTACCTTGGGAGGGAAAAAGCCCCCTTTTACGAGATATCCTGTCGTCCCCCGGCTTTCTATTCCCAAAAGGACCAGATTATCGTTCTTAAGGTAACACGTGAAACCGAGTTTTTCATACCGGTACTCTTTAAAGAACTGATAGATCCCTTTATCGAGTATGGAGGCTGAAGACCCCGTTCCCAGGATAGTAATTTTCTTCAGTGCTGCAACGTTTATCTTCTGGCTTAACCCCCTCTTTTTCACAGTCTCCAGCTTTGCCCTGAAATGTTCTGCCTGCCTTTTCACAATCACCAGGTCCTGAACACTGCCCTGAATGACTCCTGATATCTGTCCGAAGTTAAACGTGCGTGTAAGTTTTCCAAGATCAATGTTGCTGAGTGCAATGCTTGATTTAAATGAAGCAGTGGAAGTGAAGACATTGTCGATCGACAGATTGCTTACACTCATTGTGCCGTCAAAGAGGTTGAGAACGATTTCTCCATCAGTAGCAAGGCTGTTCCCTCGAAGGGTGACGTTCGGAATCGTGCCTGACAGTTCTCCCTCAAAGACCGGCAATTCAAAAGCAGTGCTTGCTTCGCCAAGGTCGATGTCCTGGATATCAATTGCAAGACGCAGGTTTCTTCCCGGTCTGAATATATCATTGTAGGCTATGTCTTTTAAAATGACATCACCTCTGTATAACTGGAGCCGGATATCTTCCCGGAAAAGAAGAGCGTTTCCCCAAAGGGCGGGAAAGACCTCTATGTCTCTCATATTCAATGAAGCCCAGGACAGGTCTTTCACTCTCAGGTATCCAAAAGCTGCTGTCCCCGTTTTTTCTTCAGACTGCGGATAGGTTATATCAAACGGAAGGGACATATGTATGTTTTTCACATGCCTGTCAGCACCTGTGTCCGTGATGTTCATATCAGCGATCTGCAGCTGCCCCCGGGCTGAAAACCTGTCAGCCATGCCTTTGACGGTAACATTCACTCCACTTGTACCGTCAAATTCAATCCGCGAAAGAAGAGGGACCTCTTCCTGAAAAGTATCACGAATGAATAAGTTGTAAGCTGCCCCGTTCGACATGTTCGTGAGATTGATGTCCAGATCAAAAGAAGGTGATTTTTTTAAGTCCCATATATTTCCTGAAATAAATACATTCCCTATCCCGGTGAGTGCGAAATCCGATTCAAGTACACGCACGGTGCCGTCATCAGTTGAATACTCACCTGCGGATGAGATACTGAGGACCCTGTCTGTGAAGTCCCCGTAAAACTTGCCGGCAAGCAGTTCAAAGCCTGTTGCCTGAGAAGTAACATCAAAAGTCATCAGGTTGTCCGGGGGTTGAAATGTGAAATTCCCTGATGCCTTTAATTCAATCCCTTCGCCGATCTTCGACTCATCAAATGAAGAAAATCCTCCACCCGATATGGACACATCCGCTGTGCCTGTTACCCGGGGAGACAACCCTTCAGGGAGCACGATCTTTACATGGGTGTTCAGTGAGCCTGTACCATGCACCTTTACTTTCTTTTTCTGAAGGAGGCCCTGGAACTTACGGGACAGCATTTCAATATCAAGTTTCTTAAATTCCAGGGCAGCATCAATCGTAACCTCCTTCCCCATATTCAGCAGAATATCGCCACGGGTTTCGTTTACAGTATCGGACGTAAATAAAAGATCAGTCAATTTCATCAGCCCCTTTTTTATGTTGCCTTCGCCAGCTCCCTCCAATAAGAGGTTTTTATCCCTGTAATACTCTTTGTTTCCGTTACCGGTGAGCAGTCCTTCGTCAATGGCGATTCGAACAGGCTCTGATTTGAAATCTGAATCCCTGTATGTAAAATAAGGAATTGATATGCCTACGTTGTTGAACCTGGAGTGCACATGCTTATTGTTAATGGTGGTTAAGATGCTGAAGTCTTGCACGCTTATGAACGCATCTCTCACTGTGAAGTTTTCTTTGTAATAAACCATGGGAATGCTGACCTCAAAGGAAGCCAGTTTGGCCGTATTTCTCTGAAAGCTTCCCCCCTTTGCTGTCAGGACACCATTTATCCGGGGTGATCCGGCGTCACCCTTGATTGAGACATTGGCGTTGATGGCGCCCTGTACATCAAAATCCTTGAGCCATGCTACTGTCTCACCGGACAGGGCATTTTTTATTTCCTGGAAAGGTATTCCGCTCCCTTCTGCCATCAGGTCCAGCCCAGGCTTACCGGAGAAAACATTGTGGACTGTCCCCTTAAGCGTCCACGGGCTAAACTGATCAAGTTTGACTTCCATAAATCCAATCTCTACAATGTCCCCGTCCAGATCATACACACTGTCGGAGGTCACTGTGAGAGTGTGGTCTTTAAGGTTTATTGTTATGTCCTTTGAATCGATGTACAGATTCTGCAGGGTTATCTCTGCCAGCAGCCTGATCTTTCGTGACCGGTCATCAAATTCTCTCGCTATACTTGCGTCAATACTGACATCCCCCTGTATCCCTTTATTTTTGATAAAAGGCAAGTATCCATCGGGAAGATCTTTAAGACTCACCCGGGTCATGCTGAATGTCCCCGGGCCTTCACCTGACAATGCAGCTGCACTGACTGCGGTTGCCATCATATTTGCGCTCATGGTGTCCATGCCGAGGGTTTTGAGAAAGAAAGGTGTCAGAGATTTTTTATGTACAGCAGGTAAACTATTACTGATTATATCCGGCAGAAGAATAATTTTGATACAGAAATAGAGGAAGACAACCAGTGCAGGCATGATAATGAATGCCTTTTTGAGTCCTGATCTGCGTGGTTCTCCTGATCTATTCCGACTATTCATGATCTACCCGTTTCCTCATCTCAATTATATCTTCTTTGTGATGATTTCAAAAAACTAAAACCTGTTCTGTACTTTGCACAGATACTATTTTCACGGGACGTCCCCTTAATCCTCATTACAATTTTGTAGTGTACCTTTCATATGATTTAAATCATATGAATTTACCACGTGTGATATAAAATGTGGATGTTAACAATCGTTCTTTATCGTTTTACGGGTTTCTTTGAGAGACAACGAAGGGCGATGAGCGAAATGTCGGATTTTATACAAGGAGGTACAGAAATGAAGAAAATAATTAAGTTTGCTTTGCTCCCGTTGCTCATTCTGGTAATCGGTATTTCTGCAGGTGAAGGGATGTGGCATGAAAAAGACAAAAGTATTCTGGAAAAAGGGAAGGAGATATTACAGTCGGGAGTCGATGAGGTTACAGGGAAATATTTCCTGGACCGTCCTGAGGGATACCGTGAGTGGGTTTTTATAGGGACACCGGTAACTCCGAATGATATGAACGACGGCAAGGCCGCGTTCCCGGAGTTTCATAACGTGTATATTGATCCGAAAAGCTACAAGAAATACAGAAAAAAAGGGGCATTTCCTGAAGGAACAACGCTTGTGAAAGAACTGGTCAGTGTAGGCTCAAAGTCGGCTGCGAGCGGTAATGGCTACTTCCAGGGTGAGTTTATCGGACTGGAAGTATCAATAAAAGACTCAACACGATTCCCGGACGAACCGGGGAACTGGGCGTATTTCAGTTTCACGAACCCTGACAGTACTCTCAAGGATAAGGCCGAGGCTTTTCCGACTTCCAAATGTAATGCCTGCCATGCGGCAGCAGCAGCAGAGGACCTGGTTTTTACCCAGTATTATCCTGTGCTGAGGGCAGCGAGGCCTGTGAAATGACGAAGGAGGGCAGGAAAGTGATATCATCTCTGTCCGTGTTTCAGATAGAGTCATGGAAATAAGAGAGAAGAGAAAATCATGACTTTGAAGGAGGAAATTATGGGAGAGCCCTTTAAACAGCATGGAGCATTCAGCTGGTGCGAGCTGATGACCACAGACCCGGTAGCTGCCAAGAAGTTCTATACAGATCTGTTCGGCTGGGATACTGAAGATATGCAGATGGAAGGCATGAACTATACTGTTGTGAAAGCAGGCGGACAGGAAATTGGGGGAATTATGAACATACCTCAGGAACAACAGGGGTCTCCCCCTCACTGGGGTATTTATGTGACTGTAGATGATGTGGACGACACAGCAAAAAAGGCGCAGGACCTGGGAGCAGCGATTCTGGTCCCTCCGATGGACATCCCTGATGTAGGACGGTTTTTCCTGTTTCAGGACCCCCAGGGGGCGGTTATCTCTGCCATTACGTACGTGAAGAAATGAACGGTGGTTACTCTATTCATGTTCAGAGAGACTCTGATTTGCCGGACATTATCTGTTGATGGGGGCGAGGAAATATCGCCCCTGCATAGCTCCTTCACATTCCTTCATTGACTGCAATTTTGTTCAGACATCTTGAGTCTCCGACTCTATTTGTTCTTAATCTCTTTGACTGGTTGTTTACACACCGATTCCTCCTAATCTGCTAGAATATTGAAACCTTCCATGTATGAATATCAGAAAAATAGCCGCTTTTTTGCTCAGATCGCAGAGGGGATAAAAGAACTGGGGGCCCGGGAGCTCTCTGAACTGGGAGCGCAGAACGTGAGCCCGGCATACCGGGGAATATATTTTGATGCTGACAGTGAAGCACTCTATCGGATAAATTACTGTACAAGACTGGTGTCGAGAATTCTTGCTCCTCTTGCCTGGTTCCGCTGTCATACAACGGACCAGCTCTACAAAAAGGCGAAAGAAATAATCTGGGCAGACTTCATTTCGCCGAAAAACACCTTTGCCGTTTTCTGCAATCTCTCGAACAGCAAGATAAGAAATTCACATTATGCAGCCCTGCGTCTGAAGGACGGCATTGTCGATTCATTCCGGGACAGGTCGGGGAAGCGTCCGGACATTGACGCAAAAAATCCTGATGTCTGGCTGAATCTCCATATTGAAAACAATGAAGCGATTATCAGCCTGGACACATCGGGTGGTTCCCTTCATCGACGGGGGTACAGAAAAGACGGCCTCGACGCTCCCATGCAGGAAACGGTTGCTGCGGCAATTATCAGATGTTCAGAATGGGATGGCACGGTCCCCCTGTATGATCCGATGTGCGGGTCGGGAACCTTGCTCAGTGAAGCGTTGATGCATTACTCCAGAATTCCCTCAGGCATTTTTCGTGAGCACTTCGGGTTTGAATATCTACCGGATTATAGTAAATCAATATGGAGTAATGTTAAAAAAGACATTGCCCGGCATATCAGGAAATTGCCCGACAACCTCATAACCGGTAGTGACCTGTCTCCTGGAGCTGTTAAAACTGCCCGGTCAAATGTGCGTCATTTTCAGCAGGGGGTGAAGATCCTGCTTGAAGTTCGTGATTTCAGAAAAACCGGAGGTCTGGAAAATGGAGTAGTTATTACTAATCCTCCCTATGGGATCCGTGTGGGAAGAGGGCAGAAGCTTGATCTTCTTTATAAAGACCTGGGGGATTTCTTAAAACAGAGATGTAAGGGCTCTGCAGCGTATATTTATTTTGGCCAGCGGGAGTTTATCAAGAAGATTGGTCTGAAGCCGGCATGGAAAAAACCGTTGAAAACGGGCGGCCTTGACGGAAGACTGGTGAAGTATGAATTATTTTAATGGCATATGAAAAGGGACGACGATTGTAAAGGTATGGACGACAAGAGCAAGACACAGAAGAAGAAGGAAGCACTCGCATTGCAGGATCTCGGGGAAAAACTCGTCAAACTGTCGGCCGAGCAGACGAAAGAAATGCAATTGCCGGAAGAGCTTCACAATGCAGTATCCTTTGCCAGAACAATCAAATCTCGGGGTGCATTGAAAAGGCAGATGCAGTTTATCGGTACCTTAATGAGGAAAATTGACAACAGTCCTGTTCGGGAAGCCATTGAGAATATAGAAGAGGGGAATTATAAAAAAGCCCTGAAGTTCAAAGAAACAGAGAACTGGCGGGAGGAACTAATCGCCGGAGACAGAGTGCTTCTTGAAGACATATTAAATAAATATCCAGAAGCGGACCGGCAGAAACTGAACCAGCTGATCAGGAATGCTGTGAAAGAACGCGAAAATGAGAAATCCCCGAAGGCATCGCGGGTGCTCTTTCGATATCTTTCTGAAATCCGCTCTGAATAGGTGCTTTCCCTTCTCCCGGGCCCGGATTAATCGGCCCGGCTTGTAATATTAATGAGGTGAAACCCGAACTGTGTCTGGACGGGGCCGTGAACTTTGCCTACCTCTTCGCTGAATACGACCTGGTCAAATTCTTTTACCATCTGTCCGGGTGAAAATTCTCCCAGTTCTCCTCCCTGCTTACCTGATGGACAGAGAGAGTGTTTTTTTGCCATCTCTTTGAAATCGGTTCCATTTTCGATCTGTTTTTTTATGTCTTCACATTCTTCCTGCGTCTTAACCAGGATATGGCTTGCTCGTGCTTTTGACATGTTTATCTCCTTAAAAAAAGTTAGTAATGACTCTCCTGGAATGCATCTGTATATCTTTTAATGACAAATTCTCAGCCATTCACGAATATATATTTAAGTATGACGTATGAATTATAGCAAAATCTCACAATGATGAAAATTCAACCAATTCTTCTGATGCAATGAGTCTTTCCATTCGTCATGGTTTAACGAAGACAGATGGTTATCGCACTCTCCACGGTGCGTGTATATCAGTTCCGCTCCGGGAATTTGACAATATGACAAATGGCTAATATAATATAAGACATATGGCAAGGAGGGAATATTAAATGACAACAGTGATCTCAGTGTTGGGAGGCGAGAAGGAACTCGGCCAGAAAGTGAGACGGCGCATTGACTTTGACTCCCTAATCAAAAAGGGGATACCCTGGGGAGTTGTATCCTATATCAAGAAGGCCTTTAATCTCCCCGATGAAGTCATTGCGCAGATCATCGGCGTCAGCGCCCGTACGATAGCCCGGAGGCGGAAGATCGTGAAAGTGCCTGCAAAGACGAAAGGTGCCGTGTCAGGGAAGTCCAACAGGGGAAAAGCAACTCCCGGCATATCAGAAAGGCTTTCCCCTGTAGAAAGTGACAGGATATACCGGTTTGCCAGGGTCATAGCGCAGGCAGAGGATGTATTTGAGGACAGGGATGAGGCACTGGAGTGGCTTAAAAGTCCCCAGTATGGCCTTGGAGGACGCCTTCCCTTTGACATGCTTCAGACCGATGCCGGTGCCCGTGAGGTTGAGGAACTGCTGCTCCGTATTGACTATGGTGTTATTTCTTGAAAAGAGCATGGCGAATCATCCGGAAAAAGCGATTGGCCGATGCCTTTACCGGAGAGGGGGCGCGGCTGGGTGGGGGCCGCTGGAACCACGTGGGGACACCAGTTGTCTATGTCAGCGAAACCCTGTCATTGGCTGCTCTGGAATTATTCGTACATTTTACAAGAAGAGATATAAAGCTCAGTAAATCTCTTGTTGCAATTCCCGTAGATATTCCCCATTCCCTGAAAATAGTAGAAGTTTCCATTAAAGATTTAGACTCAGGCTGGAGAGCGTCGCCTCCATCGAATTTCACAAAGGATATCGGCACAGAATGGGTACAAAAGAAGACATCTTCCATATTGCGTGTACCCTCAGCAGTAATTTCAGATGAATATAACCTTGTGTTAAATCCCGGGCATGCTGCTTTCAAAAAAATAAAGATCGGCAAACCACAGCCTTTTACACTCGATGAGCGCATTTGGAACTAACAGTGCGACTTTGTAATGAAAGGTGACGATGAACGAAGTATCAAAAAACTGATTAAGAATTCTGCCTGCAAGTGCTGCAAATGGGCTGTCAAGTTTTAAAACTTCCTAGCAGAATGTGCACTTTCA
>CALZGI010000097.1 GCA_945786855.1 Thermodesulfovibrionia bacterium
GTTTGGAGCGGTGTTCACTATTGTTACTGTAAAGGGATTATATACTCTTTTGCTGTACATCTTCTCTCCAGCCTACAGAAGTTGCAGACAGTATTGCTCTGCGAAATCCAAAGTGAGATCAGATGGGGAGCAAGAGATGTATTCATGAAGTACGGATGAACGATTGTTGCTGCGGCAACAATTTTAAATGGCACATCTCCTCCCTCCTTTCATAATCAGACAATATAAAACATCTCTCCTTATGGCAGTAGGCAGCAATGACAGGATATATCGGCTCGTGAGATAGTCTGGATCAGGATGCGAGGGGTTGCAACTTTTTTGGCCCCGTACATGATCAGGCTGTTCAAGGGATAGATGAACTATGCGTCGGGTAGATGACAACAAAAGTTACATGCTGGTGTCATCCAGTTGACACTTGTCAGGGAGAGTTAGTCATTAAACTCATAAAATCAATAACTTAAGGTTTGGCACGCTATTTGCGTTTTACAGGAAAATGATTGGTACAAAAGGAACTGTTTATAATTTGACGATAATTAAGAACAATCTATAGGTTCAGGAGTCACAAAATCTAATAAAAGGTACACAATAAATGCCTGTATATTCCATTGATAAGCCCATCGAAGTCCTGCTCGCTGACAGCAACACACGGGATATACGTTTTTTCAGGAAGAGTCTGGCTGAAGCAGGTGATTCCCGGTTTGGTGTAACCTGTGTCAAACATCTCGGGGATACAATTAAACGTCTCGATGATGAATCGTATGATATCGTTATGCTCAACCCGACGCTTCCGGACAGCAAGGGGTTCGATACCTTTATCAGTGTCAGAATGCATGCCCCGAGGGTACCTATTATTTTGCTTTCAAAGGCTCATGAAGAAGAGCTTGCGGTAAAGGCCTTGCAGAATGGTGCCCAGGATTGCCTGGTCAAGGGACACATTGACGGTGGACAGATAAGCCGCTCTATACGTTTTGCTATTGAACGTCACCGGATAATGGCTGACCTGGAACATTCAAGAGAGAAGGAACATCGGATGGCATACTTCGATGCTCTCACAGACCTGCCGAACCGACAGCTTTTTTATGATCGCCTGAACCAGGCAGTTTCCCATGCGCAGCGCTATGACGAAAAGCTGGGGCTTATGTTCATTGACCTTGACGGCTTTAAAAATGTCAATGATACGTTGGGTCATGAATGTGGGGATCTCCTTCTGAAATCAGTTTCAGAACGACTGAAAGATTGCCTCCGTAAGTCTGATACAGTAGCCCGTATAGGAGGAGATGAATTTACCTGTATAGTCCCTGACGTTAAATGTCTGCGAAATATATCTGTTGTTGCACAAAAAATTATCAGGTCCCTTGCCAGGCCTTTTGATATTAATGGAAACAAGGTATATATTTCGGGCAGTGTCGGCGCCAGCATTTATCCTGATGATACTGAAAATCTGGAGATCCTCATAAAAAATGCAGATATGGCAATGTATAATGCTAAGAATAACGGTAAAAACAACTTTCAGCTATATTCGGGAAACAAAAACAAATTGCTCTCCAGGCTTGTTCCAGCGGGAAAGAACATACGTACGGCACAGGGGCACAGCAGTTCTCATCGACAGTTGATAAAGGCAGGCAGGTAAGTAAGTAAGGGCGACCTTAACACTATCCTGATCCAAAGAGAAAAAACCCTCCATTTAGGAATGGAGGGCTTTTAAATAGTAACGTCTCACTCTTTTTTCTACGTTTTTTCGACCTTCACCGCAATAATAGGCGCCTCTCCATTTGATGAAAGACTGGTAAGAACATTTATTTTTGCGGAGGGGAAATGCGTAGGCACAAAGACTGTCCCCTCTGGAACTTCATCGGACACCTTTGCCTTCAGGAATACCGTTCCCTGTTCTGATGTTAATCTTATGTGGCTGTTGTCCATGATACCATTCTTTTTGGCATCTTCCTCATTGACTTCCAGCAGTGCCTCGGAGACGACCAGATCAAGAGACTTGGAACTGGTGGACATACTGCCTGAATGCTGCAGAACATCTCTGATAATCAGCTTGAAGGGGTGCTCAGAATCAGGTTCAACGGGAGGAGTGTATTCTACGGGATTGAATTGTATCTTTAATTCTGAAGGTGACTGCTCAGATTGTAATGTCTTTATTTCTTCCTGCAGCGCAGGGAGGTTTCTTACCCCTAAATCACTACCCATGGCTAAAGCAAGGTTCCTGAATATCATCCAGTCCGGAACAGCCTGCCCCGTGGGATCGACTAATTTGTGGACCTTCTGGGTCAGTCCCTCAGCGTTTGTAAAAGACCCTTCTTTTTCAGACCAGCTTGAGGCAGGCAATACAACATTTGCCAGTTTGGCGGTGTCTGTGAGGAAAATGTCCTGCACAACGAGAAAATCCAGTGACTTTAATCTGTCGATAATTTTGGAACTGTCAGGGAATGTTGTCGCAGGGTCTTCGCCCATAATATACAGTGCATTGACGGATTTATTGCTGTCGTAAAACATTTCTGCAATGTCTTTGCCGGCCGGCTGCATACCTGTCGTTTCGTAAAGTCCATATGTGTTTGAATATGCTGCAGGAATCTGGAGGGAACTGCGGTCCTCTCCGATCAGAATCAGGAGATTTGCAGCAGCGAGCACAGTATCCATGCCCTTCGTGTTTTCTGAGGAGCTGACCGAAAGGGCGATCATCCTGCTCTGTGCGTTCCCGATAGCCTCAGCTGCTGATATGAGATGGTCTTCAGGAATCCCTGTTATTGCTGAAACTTTTTCAGGTGTATAGTTTTCCAGCATTGACTGAAGCGAGGAAAACTCAGGGATTTCAGCTGCTGCCTCTTTATCAAAAAGACCCCTGTCAATGATTACTTTCATGAGGCCGTTTACGAGGGCAACGCCTGTTCCATCCTTGGTCCTGAGCCACTGTGTACTGTGGCTCGTTAACTTTGTCTCCCTTGAATCTGCTACGAGCAGTTTTGATCCCTCTCTTTTTGCCTCAAGTATGTTCAGTCCGAATACCGGGTGGGTCACGCTGATATCCGACTCAAGGACCAGAATGACTTCTTTCCCATAGGGGGACTTCAGATTGACGGGATGGTTTTTCTCTCCAAAGGATTTTTCCCATGCCTTTTGTACCTTCGCATATCCAAAGGCCCCGGAAGAATCAAAATTATTCGTACCGATGACTGTCTTCATGAATTTCTGCAGGGCATAGTTGTCCTCATTGGTACACCGCGGGGAACCGACTGCTCCTACTGATTCGGGGCCATGGTTCTGTGCAACTGCTTTCAGATTGTCTGCAATGTACGTAAAAGCATCCTCCCATGAAACGCTCCTGAATTCATCCCCTTCCTTAATGAGAGGCGACTTCAGACGTTTTTCACTGTATATATAATCAATGCCGAACCTTCCCCTTCCACATAAATTGCCGTCGCTGACACCGTTGCCTTCTTTCCCTCTGGACCTGAGAATTTTCCCTTCCCTGATCCCGAGGGTAAGGGTGCACCCGACGCCGCAGAACGGGCATGTCGTATCCTTTTCTTCGAGGAACCATGATCGGGCGGTAAATTTATAGGGTTTGCTTAAAATTGCACCGGTGGGGCAGACATCGAGACACTGTCCGCAATAATCACATTCGAGTATTTCTCCGAAGGCGGGCTGAACAACGGATGGAAACCCTCTTCCAATCAGGCCTAATGCCGCTCTTCCCTGGTGTTCTGCACAGACGCGCACGCACTTGCCGCAGAGGATGCACCGTCTGGATGTCAATTCAATCAAAGGCCCCCGGACATCAGGCGAGGCTTCTTTTCTATGCCTGATAAAGCGGGTTTCAGGCTTTCCGTATTCATAGGCAAGGTCCTGAAGGTCACACTCTCCGGCTTTATCACATTCCGGACAGTCAAGGGGATGGTGAACCAGCAGCAGTTCGATAACTGTCTGACGGAGCTTTCTGAGTTTCGGGGTGTCTGTAAGAACCACCATTTCATCCTGTGCAGGAGATGAACAGGCTGCAAAGAGCCGTGCCTGTCCTTCAACTTCAACAATACATAACCGGCATCCTCCGTAGGGTCTCAGCCGCTTGTCATAACAGAGGTTGGGAATATATATGTTGTTCTGTCGTGCTGCTTCAAGAATTGTGTTACCAGGCTCTGCCGTAACTTTTTTCCCGTTAATGGTCAGATTCATTATTTCGTCACCCCCTCATCCTTCGCTCCCACGTCTGCAGTTTCTTTCTGGACGGCAGGTTTAATTTCAATCGATCCGAATTTGCAGGCGTCATAACATGACCTGCACTGTATGCACAGTTCCTGAATAATCCTGTGCGGTTTTTTCTTTTCTCCTACAACTGCCTGTTGAGGGCAGCCCCTTAAGCAGGCTCCGCACCCTTTGCAAAGCTCATCAACTATTTCGAATGAGCAGAGGTCGCTGCATATACCGGCATGACAGAAATGTTCTTTTATGTGTGCCTCATATTCGTGCCTGAAATATCGTATGGTAGAGAGGACCGGATTAGGAGCTGTCTGGCCCAGTCCGCAAAGAGAGGTAGCGATAATGTCTTTGCTCAGATCTTCCAGGGTTTCTATATCACCTTCTTTTCCCCGCCCCTCACATATGTCGGTCAGCATATCAAGCATGACCTGAGTGCCTACTCTGCAGGGGGTGCACTTCCCGCAGGATTCATCGGCAGTAAACTCAAGGAAGAATTTTGATGTACTCACCATGCAGGTATCTTCATCCATGACAACCATACCGCCTGAACCCATGATCGCCCCTGTTTTGACAACGTCTTCGTAGGTGACCGGTATGTCGAGCAGGTCCTCCGGGATACAGCCTCCTGACGGCCCTCCCATCTGAACAGCCTTGAACTTTTTCTTTTTCTTGTTGAGCCCTCCGCCGATGTCGTAGATTATTGTTCTCAGGGGAATTCCCATCGGCACTTCCACGAGTCCCACATTCTTAATGTCCCCTGTGATGGCAAACACTTTGGTTCCGGAGCTCTTTTCTGTCCCCAGACTCCTGTACCACTCTGATCCGTTCTGAATGATAGGAGCTATCTGCGCGAGGGTTTCCACGTTGTTCAGTACTGAAGGCTTGTCCCACAGCCCCTTATGAGCAGGGAAGGGAGGCCGCGGCCGGGGCATTCCGCGCTGTCCTTCAATGGACCGCATAAGTGCGGTCTCTTCACCACATACAAATGCGCCTGCGCCAAGATATATTTCCAGGTCAAAATTAAAACCGCTGTCGAGTATATTCTCTCCGAGCAGCCCCGATTCCCTGCATATATCAATAGCCCTCTGGAGGCGCTCTACGGCAAGAGGATATTCTGCCCGTACATATATAACGCCGTTCCTCGCACCGATGGCCTTTGCTCCGATTATCATTCCTTCTATTACTGAGTGGGGATCGGCTTCCATAACTGACCTGTCCATAAATGCTCCAGGGTCTCCCTCATCTCCGTTACAGAGCATGTACTTCTGGTCGGACTGTGACTTGGAAGCAAACTCCCATTTCAACCCTGTGGGGAACCCCGCGCCACCGCGCCCTCTGAGGCCCGCATCTTTTACCGTTTTTATGATGTCTTCCGATGTCATTTCATTCAGGGCCTTTGCAGCAGCCATATATCCGTCCCTTGCAATATATTCGTCCAGACTGTCAGGATCTATAAGTCCTTTATTTCTGAGGACCCTGAGCACCTGGTGTTTAAAGAAGGGAATATCATTCATCAAGGGGATGGCATGTTTCTTCTCAGTATCTTTAAACATTAATTTTTCATAGGGCCGTCCCTTCAGGAAGTGTTCTTCAACCAGCTTGGGAATTTCTTCAACAGTAAGGTTTTGGTAAAAGATCTCTTCGGGATAGACCAGCATGACAGGGCCTTCAGCGCAGAATCCGTTACAGCCCGTCAGCACGATCTTGATTTCATCTGTCAATCCTCTCTTTTCGAGTTCGGTCTGCAATGCATCTCTCACCTTCGGGGTTCCGCTTGCGACGCACCCTGTTCCGGCACACATCAGTAAATTTGCACGATATTTTTCCATTTTTTCCTCGTAATATTAAAAAGTTATGAGTTAAGAGTTAAGAGTTAAGAATTAGAGGTTTAATATATTAACTTTCAACTCTCAACTTTTAACTCTCAACTTCTTAGTATGTCGTTTCGCTTCCCACGACGAGGGCGTACTTATCTATCGGGTTTCCGCCCAGTATATGTTCTTTGAAAATCTCTCTGATCTTGGCCTCTGTAAGGTCACCGTATTTTACCGGAGGCTTATTTAATATTTCGACTGTCGCCATGGGCTCACGGGCACACAGGCCGGCACATCCTGATGTTGTGGTGATTATGTCTTCCACTTTGGCCTGTGATATTTCATCCATCAAAGCGGTCATGATACCCCGTGCACCGGCTGCGATTCCACAGGTTCCCATATGCACTGTAATTTTTGCCCTTGATCCGCCTTCCCGCAAGGTGAATGTTGCCTTCTGCTTTTCCTTTATTTTCTTCAGGTCATCCAGTGTTAGTCTTCCCATGTTTTATCTCCCATTGTTAGCTGTAAGCTTTCAGCAATCAGCCTTCAGCTAAATATTTTTTTCTTAAGGCTGACAGCTGACCGCTGATTGCTGATCGCTGTCTTTCTACGCATAATCTTTAAGGATCTCCGGAATTTTCTTTGGAGTAACTGCACCGTATGTTTCTTCATCTATTACCATAACCGGTGCTAACCCGCAGGCCCCGAGGCAGCGGACTGTTTCGAGAGAGAACTTTTTGTCTTCCGTTACATCACCAACATCTATTTTAAGGTCCGCTTTAATCTTGTTCAGGGATTCTTCAACCCGCTTCACATAACAGGCTGTACCGAGACATATCCTGATATTATGATCTCCCCTCGGTTTCATGGTGAAAAATGAGTAGAACGAAACAACGCTGTGTATCTGGGCCGGCGTGAGATTCAGTCCTTTCGCGATTCTCTTCTGGACCTCCGGCGGAAGATACCCGACTATTCCCTGGCACCGCTGAAGAACAGGAATGGCACTGCCCGGTTTGTCTTTGTATTCCTTGATGACTCTGTCAATCTCACTGATCATCGAAGGTGGAAACTCTTCTTCTTTTTCTATGTCCTCAACGGGCGTTTTCTTATGTATCCATTCAACAGCCCTCTTCGCAACATCTGCCAGTACAGCCGGGGTAAAGGGTTTGGGAACATAATCAATAATGCCTACTTCAAGAGCATCTTTAATGGTGTCCTGTGAGGGGTATCCTGTGATGATGACGACCCCTGTGTCGGGCCTCTTCTGTTTGATCCACTTTATCAGTGTTATGCCGTCAACCTCAGGCATTTTGAGATCGGTGAACACAAGATCATAGGAGTTCTGCTCCATTTTGAGGATTGCCTCTTTTCCACCCAGTGCTCCCTCTACGTTGTATCCTTCTGATTTAAGGACTATTTCGCAGCTTCTTATAATTACAGGTTCATCGTCTACCACCAGGATCTTGATTTCTTCTGCCATCAAAAGCCCTCCTTCCTGTTCAGTAATAATTCAGTGGCTATTTTGATTGTTTGCAATATATCTTTATGTGCCGGCACGATCCAGCCTCAAATTCTACCCCACATGGTTATTCAGCAGACAAAGGAATTACCTTTGCAAGCCATAACAACCAGCCTTCAGACAGGTGTTCTTTTAGCAGGGCCACCATAACATCATTTGCCTGTGTGTTAATTTCTTTTAATTCGCCATTCATCGGTGAGAGCAGTTCACTGCCCTCACCGCTGCTGGAATATATTTTTGCAAAGGGCTGGCCCGCATCCAGTTTGTCCAGGTTTTTCACAAATTCAACATACATGAGATTGCCTGACAACATCCAGTATCTCAGATCGCAGCCTACTTCCCACAAGCCGTCTTTTGACGGCCGTGCCCAGGTCCCGTCCTTATAGAAAATAACGGGATTATCGCTGTCCTTCAATGGTGAGACATAGTCCCTGAATTCGTCGATAAAGGCCTGCCTCAGTATCCACCCTCTCGTATCAAATACTTTTTTCGCTACGTTGAGCATGA